>JBEIRQ010000364.1:0-2099 GCA_040375885.1 Methylococcus sp. | reverse complement strand
GAACCATCACTGTGCGTGGGATTGACGGGGAGCGTTTGCCAAACCGTGATGCCGGCCGCCACTAAAAAATCGACAAAACGGTAAGCATCAGACCCAAGGTCACCATTATGACGCCCCCCGGGTAATGAGGTGATGTGCAGCAGAATCCCCGCACGACGCCGATCAAGAATACTGTCCGCTTGCTCCATCTTGGCTCTCCCCCCAAAAGTGATTAGCCAGGCCCCATGAGGATCGGTCTAAGTGCAAAAACGTTTTCAAGGAACGTCGACGCTATCGAGAACAGCGCCAGGGCGCAAGTCACCCAAGCAGCGCCCTATCGAGCAAAATGGAGGCGCTGACCAAGATCGTCCGGCGTCACCAAAACGACACCACCGGGGCTCACATGGAAGCGCTTGCTGTCCTCCTCAAGGTTTTCACCAATGACCGTATTCGGCGGAATATGGCAGCCCCGATCGATCACGGCCTTCTTAATTCTGCAGTGACGACCGATATTGACCTCCGGCAGCACTACGGAGTCCTCGACCACGGAATAGGAGTTCACTCTGACATTACTGAAGAGGAGCGAATTACGAACCTCCGATCCAGAAATAATGCAGCCACCAGAAACCATGGAATCCACCGCCATGCCCCGACGATCATCATCATCAAAAATAAATTTGGCGGGAGGCGTCTGCGCCTGACAGGTCCAAACCGGCCATTCTCGGTCATAGAGATTGAGTTCGGGATCGACCCCAATGAGCTCCATATTCGCGGCCCAATAGGAATCAACCGTTCCGACATCACGCCAATAGGCCTGAACGCCGCTCTGGACATCCCTGAAGGGATAAGCAAAGACCCGCGCATTGTTGATCACACTGGGGATGATGTCATGCCCGAAATCGTGGCTCGACTCTGGGTTATCGGCATCTTTGATCAACTGCTCAAAGAGAAACGCAGTCGAGAAAATATAGATCCCCATCGATGCCAGTGCATGATCTGGACGATTTGGCATGGGTGGCGGCTCTTTGGGTTTTTCTACAAAGTTGATGATCCGCTTGGCCTCATCGACATGCATCACACCGAACCCCCGCGCCTCATCGAGCGGCACCTCAATACAGCCGATCGTAAGATCCGCCTCACGCTCTGCGTGGTAGGCGAGCATCAAACCATAATCCATCTTGTAAACATGATCGCCTGCAAGTATCACGATGTATTCGGGATCACGCTGACGGAGGATATCGAGATTCTGATAAACCGCATCAGCGGTTCCTGCGTACCAGCGTTCTTGCATCCGCTGCTGAGCCGGCATCACATCGACAAACTCGCCAAGTTCACCCCGAAGAAAGCCCCAGCCTTGTTGGATATGTCGAATCAGGGAATCCGCCTTGTACTGGGTCAAAACGCCAATCTGGCGAATCCCGGAGTTGAGGCAATTTGAGAGGGGAAAGTCGATGATGCGGAACTTGCCGCCAAATGGGACCGCGGGCTTGGCTCGCCACTCGGTTAAGGAATAAAGGCGGCTACCACGCCCACCTGCGAGAACCAGGGCCATGGTCTGCCGGGTCAGTCGGCTGACGAATCGGGTCTTGTGCAGTGACTCTGGCATCGAATGTCCTATGGATTTGGGGTTAAGCAGCGTCAGCAGACGATTTCAAAGGGGACTCTCCAAGAACACAGCGAGCCCTTGGACCCTATCAATTGCTTCAGCTAGGGCGCCTTAATAAGGTTTCTTCCAACGCGTCGTCACGGCCAATTTTTGATCCCGGACAGGGCCGATTCATAATTTGTTACCATTCGCGCACAAATTTAAGCGTTCCACGTGGTGACATTGTACTACCAGAGGCCCCTCAAAGTGAACTCGAACGACACGGCTAAAGCCCCCAGCATCGGCCCTGGAACAGATTTAAACCCTCTTTTCCAGCGTTTTCTAGGCGCGCGCCACCATGACCCTTTTGAGGTCCTTGGGCGTCATGGGGACAATGGCATGGAGGTGTTCCGAGCCTTCCTTCCCTTTGCAGAGCGGGCTCGTATCGGCCTTGATGGGCCAGAGTTGGTTCGAATCCCTGGGACCGATCTCTTTGAAGCGAGGATCAAGATCGGGAATGCCATTCCACAACACT
>JBEIRQ010000137.1:0-4963 GCA_040375885.1 Methylococcus sp. | reverse complement strand
GATGACCCTCAAGAATCCCATCCTGAACCAAGCCTTAAGAGGATCACTTAAGCGCCTCCTTTTGGTTCTATCGATGACGATACCAATCGGAGGCTGCTTAGCCCCTCCTGCTCTTGATCTTTCAGTGATGAGCTATGACCGGGTCACTACGGACCTTCTCTCACAGCAACTCCTCCTTAATATTGCAAGGGCAAGACACCATCAACCGATCCATTTCACAGCGGTTTCAAATATTGCGGCGACCTTTGATTTTCGATTTAACGCAGGCGCAGGGCCCGCAGCGACCGGAAGTTCAGGCGGTATGCTGGTTCCAACCTTCGGTGGCAGCATCGCTGAAAACCCGACCATCACCATTGTCCCGATCGAGGGGGAAGAATTCACCAAGCGGCTCCTCACCCCGATTAAAGAGAGCATGCTAACGCTTCTGATCGAACAGGGCGCCGACGTTGATCTGGTGCTTCGACTCATTGCCGGGGAATTTAGAAGCCCAAAACAAAAGGGTTCGCATGAAGTTGTCTATCACAATAGGCCGAGCGACCCTAAAAACTACGCTTATTTCAGACTCATCGTTCTTCATCTCTCATCGATCCAGGATCGCAATTCGCTTTATATCGAACCCCTTCGTTTTGAACAGCATTGGGATTTCCCCTTGAGCCAGTTCACCCCCGAAACACTCGCCACCGTTGAAAAGGATTACACCGTGGAACTCACGCCCGATGGTCGCCACTACCGACTTTCAAAAATCGTGAGCGGTCGGGTGGTGATGTCCAACTATGACCCCAAGACCTTGTCGAATGAAGAAAAGATTCGCCTGAATGAATGGGCCGAAGTGAGCCCTGAGAACGAATTGATCGTCGATATCCGAAAGGAATATACGGGAGGGGACTTCCCTATCGAAGGCAACTTCCATCTTCGAAGTCTTGCCAATGTGATTGATTTCGTCGGAAAAAGCGTGGTGGAAGAACCTGAATTTCAGGTGATACCCGATGCAAGAACTCCAAAAACGACCGAAAATCCCACCAAAACCCTCGAGATCATAGAGAGCGAGGATTATCCTGATAACACCGATATCGCCATCAAGTTTAATGGCCTCTACTATGCCGTTAGACCTGAAAATGGCTACCAGTGGAACCGGGGGGCCTTTACCCTCCTCCACCAAATGTTCCAGATGACAGTGACAGAACTGCCGCGCGCAGGCATTCCAAGTTTGACGATCGCGAAGTAGCGAGAGCCTAAGGGCCCTTTGAGACCTTGGCTCTTTCAAGGACTTTCGCCTCTTCTGAGTTCACCATAGGCGCAGTTCGAGGGGGGTAGCGCGCATCGAGATCGTCTGCAAAGCGGTTCACTAATTGAAGGGCGCCACCAAAGGCGGAGGGAAATCGACGATGAATAGGGCGAGTGACCTTCACACCCATCTCTGGCCAAAGAATCAAAATCCCAAAAATCCAAAAAGGCGGCACCCCCGGCATGCCCACCTCGCTTAAAAGGCCTGTCACCAAAAGTAACCAACCAACATCCCGAGGCAAATGTTCGATCGCCTTCAAAGCCTCAAGATGCTCCTGATGGCTCTGTTCTTTGGAGACTTCGACATTCTTTTTCTTAGGATCAGATTCAAGGGCACTCATCGGAGACCTCTCGATAAAAGGGGGTGGAAATTTTATCCATACTGACAGATTAATTGGCTAGCAGCACCCGGGAGATAAAAAAAATCCCGCCTCAAGAGGAGGCGGGATGATAACCAGTCAAACGCGATACGTTGCCTGGGTCCCCCAACTTGCGGCTCTTGAGCGTTTGCACCCTCAACAGCCGCCTAGAAACTGATGATTTAACTGGCCCTACACAGAGCCGACAACGGCGTCCATAGGCTTTCAACAACCCCACAGAAACCCAAAGGCCCCTTCTCTCCAATCCAGCCCATCAAAAAAAGGGCCGCAACGGTCGCGATGGCCGTCATCGTCACGCCCCATTCAGCGAGATAGTGGAGTACTTTGCTTTTTTCGCTCGCCACCTGAGACATCCCTTTGGGCCTTAGTAATCTTTCAACTTTATCAGCCTAGAATGACGGCTTGATGAAAGCCGATGAGGCCTCTCAACCCCTTAGACGGCCGCACCGGCGTCGGTGACTTCAGCCGGCAGATCCCTTTCACCCGTCATGTCCTCGACCAGGTCCTCCACTTTGCTAATCAAGGAAGGGTCCCAGCGAATCAGCTCCAATCGCCCACACTCATGCTCGACAATCGCCGTACAGCTCTCCACGAAATCACCGGTATTCACGTAAAGGAAGCCGTCCATTTCCTTGATCTCAGCATGGTGAATATGACCGCAGATGACCCCATCAAGGCCTTCATCTTTAAGCGTCATCACGATGCTCTGCTCGTAGTCTGAAATAAACTGAACCGCGTTCTTAACCTTAAATTTAATGTAGGCCGCCAGGGAGAAATGGGACTGGATACCCATCACCCGACGAACCGCCCGAACCGCCCGATTGACCTCTAAGAGGAAGTCATAGCCCTTGCTGCCTAACTTGGCAATCCACTGATGGTATTTTGCAATCGTGTCGTATTCATCCCCGTGCACCACCAAGAAGCGCTTGCCATCGACGGTGGTATGGACAATCGAATTACGAACTTCGATATCACCGAAGACATGTTCGTCGTACTCCCTCACATTTTCATCATGATTCCCAGGGACGTAGATCACCTTGGTGTCATGGCGAGCCTTTCTGAGGATTTTCTGGATGATGGTGTTATGGTCGCGCGGCCAATAGACCCTTTTTGAAAGGGCCCAAAAGTCGATGATGTCTCCGACCAGATAGAGGGTTTCACTCTCGTTATGCTTCAGAAAATCCAACAAGGTATCTGCCTGACACTGGGTTGATCCAATGTGGAGGTCCGAAATGAAGATCGTTTTGTAGCGTCTAGTGATCATAATGAAAGGTGCGACATAGACCGATTCGGAGTGAGTCCCAAGACGCAGTAGCCCCCCCTGCTTTCAACTTTAAAGGGGCCCGCTGTCCCTTGGCGATGGCCAGCCGCGATTATTTCAGCGTGATGTTACAGCAAGGTTAACCTAGAGGCCGTCATAGAACCTTAACCCATCTGCAATCATTCCATCATGAAGCCTCGGTATCGTGCGCCGTCAAGCTGACCCACCCCGGACCCTTCATGAACTCATTGCCGACCGATCAGATCACCGCCAAACCTCGCCGTTTTGTCGCTGAAGTCGCGAGCTCATTGGATGATATTCGGGAGGCACAAGCCCTTCGTTATCGGGTCTTCTCAGGGGAAATGGGGGCTCACCTCCATACGCTCATTGAAGGGCTTGATTACGATGAGGTCGATGACTTCTGCGATCATCTCTTAGTAAAAGATCTGACAACAGGACGGATCGTCGCCTCAACCAGACTTCTCCCCGATACGGGCGCCGCAAGGCTCGGTCACTTCTATTCAGAAGGCGAATTTCATATCGAAAAGGTGCTCGCTCTTCCAGGGCGCTTTCTTGAAATCGGCCGAACCTGCGTGGATCCTGATTATCGCGGAAGCGTCGTTTTAAGCGCGCTCTGGAATGGTCTGGCTGCTTACGCCTGTTCCAGGCGCTTTGACTACTTGATGGGCTGCGCCAGCATCTCACCAGGCCCCAGCGGATTTGCAGTGGATGCGGTTTACCGCCAGATCAAGCCTGAACAGTTTGGTCCAAGTGAGCTTCAGGTCAGGCCGAAAACCCCGGTCCCTGAAGCACTCCGCTGTGTCCGTGACGAAAGCGGCATCCCGCCCCTTTTATTGGCCTATCTTCTCCTTGGCTGCTGGATCCTTGGTGAACCTTGTCTCGATGCGGACTTCAATGTCATGGACGTCTTCATTCTGCTCGATCTTTCGCGCCTTCAGGAACGCTACGAACGACGCTTTGTCGCCACCCAACCAGAAGCCGATCGTGCCGTCTTTTCGGGTCTGGTTTAAAGGATTTTTGATTGCCGGCATGTTTGTTGCCGGCCTCCTCGCAGCGACCTTGCTGATCCCCCTTGGACGGGTGCTGCTTGGGAGAGGCTCAAAAAGGTGGCGTGACACTATCGTTTTAACCTGGAGCCGGATCATTTGTCAGATCCTCAAGGTTCGTATCACGACCACCGGGCACCCCGATCCAGAGGCTCGGTTGATGGTGAGCAATCATGTGTCTTGGCTCGATATCATCGCCATTGGATCAAGGATTCCCTGCCAGTTCGTCGCCAAGGAGGATGTCGCACACTGGCCTATTGTCGGCATTATCGCGAAGGGGATCGGAACCCTCTTCATTCGCCGAGGCGACGCCCTTCAATCTTCCGGCGTCACCGAAACCATGGCTTGGCTCCTGAAGCGGGGCTATCGCCTGGCCATCTTCCCTGAAGGGACGACCGGTCGCGGCGAGAGTGTTCTTCGTTTTCACAGCAAACTCTTCTGGCCGGCGGAACTGGCCGCCGTGAAGGTTCAAGCCTTATCGCTGTCCTATAAAAATAGCGCAAAGAGGGAAGCCCCCTTTGTTGATGATGATGAATTTCTGCCCCACCTCCTTCGGATCCTGAGCCTTCCTACTATCGACCTCCACCTCACCTATTGCGACACCATTCAGGGAGGGCTTGGCTACCGGGAGATCAGCAAAAAAACCCGCGAGCAAATCCTTGAAACACTGGCGCCGACCCTCAGTTCGAGGGCTCAGTCGGCCGAATTGTTACAGAAACGTCACACGACCTTCACGCAGACTTAACACTCCCATAATAAATTGGTCAAGATTGAGGGCTCGCTGGATCATGACAGGATCCCTCCCTGAATGCGAAGGCGTAATTCCCGCAAGAGCGAGAACACCCCATCCATGCGATGACCCGCGCTTGATCTATTGTTGAGGCTCTGAGGAAACACACTGTGAAAATCGCGCTCATTACCGATGCCTGGAAGCCCCAGATCAATGGCGTCGTGACAACCCTCAGAACCAT
>JBEIRQ010000233.1:0-3228 GCA_040375885.1 Methylococcus sp. | reverse complement strand
CATCGGTCGAGGTCCCAAAAATCGATCGAGAGAAGACGGTGTGGCAGATGGTCGCCGACCTTTTCACCTCGGAAGACGAGTAGCCCCCTACTTTCTAAGCGCCCGCGCCCGCCGACCCTCTCGGGGATCGATCATCAGCGGCCGGTAAATTTCCACGCGGTCACCCCCCCGAAGCGGGGTCTCTAAGGGGCGTTGTTGTCCAAAGAGGCCTACCCCAATCAAAGGTTCGATCTCGGGGAACAGATCGACTATCCCCGAGGCTTTGATCGCCTGCTCGATAGTGGCCGGGGTGGTCATCTTGATGCGCAGGATGACCTGACGCTCGGGCCTTGCGTAAGCGACTTCGACCTCAATCAATCGGTCTTCCATGAAGGCCTCAGAAGAGGTTGAGGGCTTTCAAGAGGATCAGAGTGACGGCTAATGGCGCGATATAGCGCGAGCAGATTTGCCAGTAGCGGTGATACCTCCCAAGATCAAGCTCTACCGCGCTGACCTTTTCCTTCATCACCCAACCCGCAAATACTGCGATGAGAATGCCGCCTAAGGGGAGCATGACATCAGCCGTCACGAAATCGATGAGTTCAAAGAAGGTCTTTCCGTGCCATTGCCATTGACTGCCGCCGGTAAAGGACCCTAGTGTGCCAAGACCCAGAAACCAGCAGATGCCACACGCTAGGACGCTGGCTTTCTGTCGGCTGTAGGCGAATGTCTCGATCAAGTAGGCGATGGCCGGCTCAATGAGGGCAATGGCCGAAGTGATGGCCGCAAAGAACACTAGCAGAAAGAACAGGGAGCCAAAAAGAGCACCTAAAGGCATGTGGCTGAAGGCCAATGGTAGGGTCTCGAAAATGAGGCCAGGCCCCATGGATGGCGGAAGATGGTTACTGAAGACGACCGGAAAAATGGCTATGCCGGCCATGAGTGCGACCGCGGTATCGGCGATCGATATGATCACCGAGGAGCGGCCGATCGAGACGTTGTTTGGGAGGTAAGCCCCATAGATCATGATCGAACCCATCCCGAGGCCGAGCGAAAAGAAGGCTTGCCCCATGGCAATCAAAAGACTATCGGGGGTGATCTTGCTGAAGTCTGGCTTGAAGAGGAAGGTCATTCCTTCCCAAAATCCCGGCGTGGTCGCGGCATAAATATCGAGTGCCAAGAGCATCAGAAAGAGACTCGGAATCATGAAGCGGGTGACCCGTTCGATGCCTTCCGTGAGGCCTTTCATCAGAATCGCCGTGGTGAGTGCCATGAAGAGGCTATGCCAAACCAGCTGAACATCGGCAGCAGCCTTTAGGTCCCAAAAGATTTGCTGGGCCTCTTCGGGGCCTACCTGGTCCATAAAGCCGCCGACCATCTTAAAGAGGTAGGCCATCGACCAGCCCGCAATCACCGAGTAGTAGGAGAGGATCAGGAAGCCAGCCAGAACGCCGAGCCAGCCAGCGATCTGCCATAAAGGGGTGGCGTTAGCCTCTTTGGCCAGGACGGTCATGGTGTGGATGGGGCTCCTTTGTCCCCGTCGTCCTATCATTGTTTCGGCCATCATGATGGGAAGGCCAATGCCGATAACACAGGCGATATAAACCAGGACAAAGGCGCCACCACCGTTTTCCCCAAGGAGATAAGGGAACTTCCAGATGTTGCCAAGGCCAATGGCAGAGCCACTGGCTGCAATGATGAAGGCGATCCTAGAGGACCACTGTCCGTGGTGTTGAGGCGATTCTGGCATGGCGGTAAATGAAGTGTTGAGCCCTAAGGAAAGCCGATTGGAGTAAAATAGCAAGTTTACGCGACTGCGTCAGGGATTGTGGAAGAGACCAATGGCTGCTAACAAGAAGAAGGATGCGACCAAAGGCTCGACTATCGCCCTCAATCGTCAGGCGACTCATGATTATTTCATTGAGGAGCGTTTCGAAGCGGGTATTGCCTTGCTGGGTTGGGAGGTGAAGAGTCTTCGCGCGGGCCGTGCCCAGCTCAAGGAGAGCTATGTGGTCCTCAAAAATGGGGAGGCCTTCCTCCTTGGGGCTCATGTCTCACCGCTCTTATCCGCCTGCACCCATGTTTTTCCGGACCCCGTTAGAACCCGGAAACTGCTCCTGCATCGACACGAACTGAGCAAGCTGATCGGCCATGTCGAGCGCAAGGGCTACACCCTAATTCCCTTGGTTCTAGGCTGGTCCCGGGGGCGAGCCAAGCTTCAGATTGGTCTGGCGCGCGGCAAAAAGCTGCATGATAAGCGTGCGGCTGAAAAAGATCGTGACTGGGATCGTGAAAAACAGCGGCTCATGCGCCATGGTGCTTGAGTCACCCTTATTCCTCGCGGCTTGTACGAGGTTTTTTTTCTTTGCCGCCCGGTTGAGGCGAGCTTTCTCCTTATGATTAACCGAACTTCTTACCCGCTGCTGGCGTTTGTTTTCCTCTCCTTGTTCCATCACGTGGCCTTAGCCCGTGATTACTCCGCGTTGGTCGTTGAGCCCCAATCAGGGCGAGTCCTTTACGAGAAGTACGCCGACGAACTGAGGCATCCTGCCTCGGTGACCAAGATGATGACCCTTTATCTCGTTTTTGAAGCCTTGGAGCGCGGCAATTTAACCCTCAACACGCCCCTTGATATCTCAAGGAATGCCGTGTTACGCCCGCCTTCAAGATTGGGTATGACGCCGGGTGATACCTTAAGTGTTGAGGACGCCATTCTGGCTTTGGTGACCCGCTCGGCCAATGATGCGGCGACGGTGATTGCGGAGAATTTAGGGGGCACGGAGTCCTCTTTTGCGGCCATGATGACCACGAAGGCCCGCGCCCTTGGAATGCGCGATACCCTCTTTAGGAATGCTTCTGGCCTTCCGGATCCAGAGCAAGTCACTACCGCGCGCGACATGTACAAGCTCGGTCGGGCCCTGATTAGTGACTTCCCCCGCTATTACCCCTATTTTTCAACGCCGAGGTTCTATTACCGAGGCCAAAGTTTTGATAATCACAACCACCTGATGGAGACTTATTCCGGGATGGATGGGATTAAGACAGGGTTTATTAATGCCTCCGGATTCAACCTTGTGGCTTCAGCGAGACGTGGAGGTAATCGCCTCATTGGCGTGGTCTTTGGAGGACCCAGCGCGGTCAGGCGTGATCGTCATATGCGCGAAATTCTTGACGATGGCTTTGCCCAGATGAATGGCGCAGCGCCTAGGGAGATTGTTGCAGAGTTTGAGCGAGCACCCATGCCCCGTG
>JBEIRQ010000321.1:0-2426 GCA_040375885.1 Methylococcus sp. | reverse complement strand
GCCTGGTCTTGATGGGACTTGGCGTCTTTCTTCGAGGGCTTTATCGCCAGGAGCTTTTCAATTGGACCCGGCCCCTTGGAGTTTTTATTGGTCTGATGACGGTATGGATCGTCCAAGGCTTCTTGATGGCGAGTGATTCGCCTTACGATATGGTGGTGCCTTTGTTCGGATCGATAGTGGTAGTGGCGGGGATACTCCAGTTGCCACCCACACCAGGATCTAAGATCCGCTGGGAACCGTTGCTTACCGCCTGCCTGGTTTTTTTTGTCACGATTCACCTCACTTACGACGTCTTTTGGACGCGCTGGCCAAAATTTGGAAAATCGGCATTGTTCACCAATATTCACTATATAGCGCAATACGCCGTCTTCACTTTGCCGTTCCTGGTGATGGAAGCCTTTAGGACCCTCGGGCGGGTGCGTTGGCTGATGGTGCTGTTGATCCTCGGGGATCTTTGGTTATTGTTGGAGTCGAGGTCACGGCCGGGATATTTGAGCTTGATTGCCTCCGTCCTCGTTGT
This sequence comes from Methylococcus sp., assembly GCA_040375885.1. Lineage (GTDB taxonomy): Bacteria > Pseudomonadota > Gammaproteobacteria > Methylococcales > Methylococcaceae > UBA6136. Next base: position 1,906 of record JBEIRQ010000321.1, on the reverse strand, counting down.
TCTACCCTACTTGGGGCGTGGGCTTCGCTGGCAAAGTCTCGGTGTTTTGGTCGGGCTCCTTGGGATCCTCTATCTTTGCAATGTGGCTCATTTTCAGGAGCGTATCAATGAGATGGTCCTCCATTTTTACGAGGATGAACGTGGTGAGATCTGGTTTGAAACGTGGCTTCTTCAAAGTAAAAGCACGCCGATGGAATGGATTTTGGGGCATGGGCTTGGCCAGTTCGCCCATGATTACCAGATCGTTTCCCTCCTGAAACGGATCAAGCCCTATTGGGCGCCACATTGTTTTCTTTTCGAAATAATTTACAGTCATGGCCTTTTGGGTCTCATGGGGCTGATGGTTGCTGGGGTGCTTTTTTTTCAACAATTACTTAAGGCTATCCGGGTCTCGGTGGATGCCGACAGGACTATGGGGCTTCTCCTCCTTGCGATGGCCACCGCCCTGGTGGTCGATGGGTTCTTTACCATCCCCTTTTGGTCCCGCAACTTTCTCTATCCCATGAGTCTGGTGGTGGGTGCGAGCTTCCTTTACCTTCAGCGGCTCTTGGTCACTGACACGCCTCGGCTGCCCCATTGATGAATACCTTACCCCCGGTCACGCTGATCATCCCTAATTTCAATGGAGCGATGCTGCTCCTTGAGAATCTTCCCTCCGTCATGACCGCGCTTAAGGCTTATCCCGGTGGCGGCCGCATTGTGGTGGTGGATGATGGCTCGACGGATGACAGCGTCGCGGTCATCAGGGCCCACTTTTCAGAGGTAAGTCTCATCCAGCACGCTCAGAATCAGGGCTTCTCTGAAGCCGTGCATTCAGGGGTCAGGGCGGCGGCGACCGAAGCTTTGATTTTCCTCAATTCCGATGTGGTCCCTGAGGAGGATTTTATTTTGCCCCTGATCAAGCGCCTTGAAATGCCTCAGGTCTTTTCTGTCCAGTCGGCTATTCGGGAAGAATCGGGACGCCTCCATCCCTATTGCCTGACCCGATTTCGTTACCGTCTTGGGACCTTAAAGCGGCTACCGACGCCTGATCTCGGTCATGAGGGCTGGCTGTGTCTTTACGCTTCAGGGGGTTCGATGGCAGTTGTTCGGTCTAAATTTCTGGAGCTTGGGGGGTTCTTGCCGATCTACAAGCCGTTTTACTGGGAAGACTTTGATCTTGGGGTCAGGGCCTGGCGGCGGGGCTGGCAAAGTTGGCTTGAACCCGCCAGTATCGTGTTGCATCAGGAGCGGGGTTCGATTCGGGATCATGTCAAGCATCAGCGCATTCGTTGGGCCCTTGAGCGCAACAAGCTGATCGCTGAGGGTATTCATCTCCCTCCAAGGGATCTTTTATGCTGGTGGCCCCCTCGGGTTTTGGGGCGGGCACTTTTAAGGACGCTGGGCGGCCATCTTGGATACTGGACCGGCCTTTTTAGCGCCCTCTCTTTGGGCGGGGAAGTGAGCGCCATCAGGCGATCGATCAAAGCGAGCGAACGGCTCTCTCTGAGGAGCGTGCTTCTTGAGATTGAGACCCAAAATCGACCGCTTCTAGAGAAAGCGAGACCATGATGACGCCGTCGACGCCACTTTTATTGATTCGCGCGGGACGGCGGGAGGATCAGTCAGCGATCTTGGCCTTGATCGCTGAGATCTTCGGCAAGGAGGAAGCTGAACGCGCTAGCCGGCGCTGGGACTGGCAATGGCACGAGGATCCAAGGCTCAAAACACCCGGTTATTCAGGCGTCGTTGCGGAGTGGGAGGGTCAGCTGGTAGCGGCCATCGGCTGTATTCCCGCCGGCCTTTATCTTGAGGGGGTCCCGGTTGAGGCGTTCTGGGTCGCCGATGCTTTGGCCCACTGGGGGTTGATCCGAAAGGCCATGCGCGCCGCTCGCAAGGCGGGCGGTCAGCTAGCGGGGCCTGATCT
>JBEIRQ010000279.1:0-2868 GCA_040375885.1 Methylococcus sp. | reverse complement strand
TGACACTTCAAACTGAACTATCAGTAACTACCCTAATGCGTCGTGGTTCGATGGGTACGCACACGGCGGAGCCTTCAAATCGCAGAGAGCGCATTCTCATAACGTCCCGGTTTATTCTTTTCGCCAAGTCGGTACACAGCGAAGTCGGACCACGTCGATGGCCTCTCCTTCAAGAAAATTTGAAGACCTCACTCCCCACTCTTTTCGACCGGTCCAGGGGCATAGCCCGTCAATTCCACATAGCCGCGGCCCTTCATAAGGCCAGTGGCTTCATCCAGAACGTCAACCGCACCCTCCCAGTAACGTGCATCATGACGGAATTCCTGATCGGCCAGAACCGGTTTAACGATCAAGGTTTCACCACGAGGCCTAATAGCTAATCGCCACCTTGAGGGGTAATCATATCCCCCTGGGCTGGCCCAAGAATCAATCGCTTTGAGAGCGACGTCTTCTAAGTTCAAATGCTGTGTTGTTCCATTGACTGCGATTAGAGCCCCAGAACTTAGAGGATCATCTTCGCCATTTCTCTTTCGCATACGAAAGTACATCAGGTCCGTCCCATCATCGAGCTGCAAGGAAAACCAGTCCCAGCCCGCTTGATCGGGGGCTAGCATACTGGTGCTCCACTCTCGATCAAGCCACGCCAAGCCCGATACAGGGATAGGTTCACCCGAAAGACGCACTGTGCCGCGAGCAACCATACGAGTGATTGAATAATAGTAGGAGGCGTTACCAGGTTCTCTACTTTTCTGGCTCAAACCACGATCGCCTTGAAGCGCTGGTGGTTTACTAGGATTCAACTCTAAATCGAGCGCGATACCCTCCTGCTGAGCCTTAAAGTGCCAAGGGTAGCCCCCCTCTGCTACCCCCTCGATGGACCAGTCATCCAACCAAACCTTGAATGGCTCGGCCCGAGCGCCAGCTAAATCGACGCCCTCCCGGGAGATCCGCTGAAAAGAGTGATAGCGCTTCCCCATAACATCGGTCAATGCCACATGGGCCATCCAGGCATCCTGCCCCGCCCAGTGGGATGCACCGGGACGTTTGCCACGTTGGATGCCATGACGAAAGAAAGTGATCTGAAATCCAAATCGCTGCCCCTTGGGCCCATCAAGATTCCCGGTCACATACCACCATTCATCGCGGAAATCGCCATGCGGGCCATGATCAGCCGGAAAGTGGAATGGCCTCACCTTCGTCGCCCGATCAAAACCTTGGGTATCGGTTTGATGCAAGGTCGCCGAAACACCCTCGCTAGGGGGTAAGGATTGATCACAACCCAAGAACGTCAATAAAAAAAATATTGCCGTTAGGGACATCCTAAGAGACATGATTTACTCCTCTCGTAAACCTTGAGCGGGCGGTGTTCGCATGGCCAACCGAGCCGGATAGGCCCCTGCCAATAAAGCCGCCAGAATGGATAAGGCGACCGCCACTCCCAATGGCAAAAGAGCAATGGACAAATCCATGGTCCACCCAAACGAACGTAAATTAATGACGCGCACCAGAGCCAGCGCCACCATCAACCCGAGTGGGATCGCCAGAAGGCCCGCCATGAGACCCATAAATCCCGTTTGTAACAAAACCAGCCCACCCGCCTGGGATGGGGTTAACCCGGTCGCCCGCAGCACAGCCATCTCCCGGCGTCTTTCATATTGCAAAGCCATCAACGCACTGACAATACCAATGAAGGCGACTCCCACAGCCAGCAAACGGAGGACCTGGGTAATCGCAAAGGTCCGCTCAAAGGTCTCAAGGGAAATATCTCGAATCTCCCGGTTTGATCGCACACTGAGAGGCAGATGAATATCAGACAGGCGACGATCGAGCTCTAATCGGACATCACTCAGATCTGCCTGAGGCTTTATATAGAGCCCCAAGGAGGTATGAGTAGGATCCTGCCAAAGCTCGTTGTAAAGCCTTCGATGCATCACGATCAAGCCCTGATCAGATCGGTAATCGAAAAAAATCCCGGCCACCGGCAAGGTCACGGACCCTTTGGCGGCCTTGATCTCAAGGCGATCCCCTACGGCCAATTGGTGCCGCTGGGCATAAGGCTCTGATATAAAGAGACCCCGGAGCTCTTCAAAATGGGCCCAAAGATCTTTCCCGTCGCTGTCTTTGAACCTGAATCCCGGTTGATCGAGATAGGGGGGATCTAGAGCCAGCAATTCACTTTCACCTTTGGAGGTTCCAACAAATATCCGCCGACCAGAACTTAATCGATCCACGCCTGGAATCGAAGCTAACCGCTCCGCTAAACCATCCGGCAAAGGGGGGCTCGAACGAGGGGTTGAGGCTGGCATGGCGATATAGATGTCGGCCTGAAGAATCTGGTCCAGCCATTCGGCAATCGAGCCACGAAAACTATCGATCATCGTGCCGACACCGATACTCACGGCGATAGCGATGGTCAGTGCGGCAATAGCAAGACCAGACCGACTGATGGACGCCCCGATGCTCCGAACCGCCAACCGCACCAGCCAAGCCCCTGAAACCCCACCCAACGCGCTCAAGAACCTAACCCCCACCAGCAAAAACAAAGGACTTAATAGGCCATAGCCCAACAATAATAAGAACACCCCGGCAATGGCAGGGACTAAGCCTTCAAGGTCTACCGTCAAGAGCCCCGTAGCGAACACCAATCCAATAACTCCCATCATGGCTAGCCAGGGAATCGCGCGTTTCGCGGACCCTTCTACACCCGACCGAGCCCGGGTCATGATGGGTGAGGTGAGTGAGGCTTCAATCGCAGGTCCTAAGGCTGCCAGCAAGGCGACGATCACCCCTAGGAACACCCCATAAAGCAACACCCATGGATCGATCATGAATTCCGTAACGGTCAGGACAAAATAAATGTCATTGATC
>JBEIRQ010000075.1:0-7506 GCA_040375885.1 Methylococcus sp. | reverse complement strand
TGGCGGGATACCGCCAAGGCCGTCTTCAATAACTGGCTAGGCCTCATTTATCAGATTACCGATGAAGACCGGAGAAACCCTCTGATGGCAGACCTTGACCCTCAAAATCCGCTTCGAAGAAAGGGGAGGATTGGCCTTTTAGGCTAGTGTGAAGAGGGTCTCTCCCATGGACAGGGGATCCAAATATCCATAGAATTCTGGGCTTAAAGACCCTCGCGAACTGACATGAGCGGGCAGGGCCTTAAGGTTCTACCCGTTTTGTGTGTTTAAAGGGTGAATATCATTGAATACTGAAGCTTTGCTGGCCCTTGAAGATGGGACGCTTTTCCGGGGGATTGCCATTGGCGTCGAAGGTTTTGCGGTTGGTGAAGTTGTTTTCAACACCTCCATCACGGGGTATCAGGAGATCCTGACCGACCCTTCTTATGCCCGACAAATGGTCACCTTGACCTATCCTCATATCGGCAATGTCGGTGTTAACGAGGAAGATATCGAGTCTGGGGGTCTTCATGCGAGCGGCTTGATTGTGAGGGACGTGCCTGAACGTCTCAGTAATTGGCGCGCCCAAGGGGGGCTCAGTGACTACCTGAAGGCCCATGAGGTGGTGGGGATTGCGGGTATTGATACCCGCAAGCTGACCCGAATTCTAAGAGATAAGGGGGCCCAGCGAGGCTGCATCATCGCCGGCAGTGCTTTGGATTCTGAACGAGCGATTGCTGAGGCCCTCGCGTTTCCTGGCCTCAAGGGCATGGATCTGGCTCGTGAAGTGACCACCTCTAAAACCTACTCCTTTCATCAAGGTTCTTGGCAGCTGGGTCAAGGTTATGGTGAAGCGCCCGAGGGTCCTTTTCATGTCGTGGCCTACGATTTTGGAATCAAACTCAATATCCTTCGGCTCCTGGCGGATCGTGGTTGCCGTCTGACGGTCGTTCCCGCGACCACGCCCGCCGAAGACGTTCTCGCGTTGCAGCCGGATGGCGTCTTTCTGTCGAATGGCCCTGGTGATCCTGAACCCTGTGTCTATGCGATCGAGGCCATTCGGCGCATCCTTGAAGCGAGGATCCCGGTCTTTGGCATTTGTCTTGGGCATCAGTTATTAGGGTTGGCGAGTGGTGCGAGGACGATGAAGATGAAGTTTGGTCATCATGGCGCCAATCATCCGGTCTTAGAGATAGATACCGGGCGAGTGCTCATCACCAGTCAAAATCATGGGTTTGCTGTTGATGAAGCCAGCTTGCCTCCCCATGTCCGAGCGACCTATCGCTCGTTGTTCGATGGGAGCTTACAGGGTATTGAGCGAACCGATTGCTTGGCTTTTAGTTTTCAGGGGCATCCCGAAGCCAGTCCAGGCCCCCATGATCTGATGCCGCTCTTTGATCGTTTTATGACGAACATGTCCTCTGCCCGCCACTGAGATTTATCGATTCATGCCCAAAAGAACCGACCTACAGTCCATCCTGCTACTGGGCGCTGGCCCGATTGTCATTGGGCAGGCTTGTGAATTCGACTATTCAGGGGCTCAGGCCTGTAAGGCGCTCCGGGAAGAGGGTTATCGGGTCATCCTGGTGAACTCGAATCCTGCAACCATCATGACGGATCCTGAGATGGCCGATGCCACCTACATTGAGCCGATTGACTGGCAGACCGTTGCCAGCATCATCGAGAAGGAAAGGCCCGATGCCCTATTGCCCACCATGGGGGGACAAACCGCGCTTAATTGCGCCCTCGATCTTGATCGACACGGTGTACTTGAAAAGTACGGGGTCCAGATGATCGGTGCTTCCAAGGAGGCTATTGATAAAGCAGAGGACCGCGAAAAGTTCAAGCAGGCGATGACCAAGATTGGCCTTGAATCCGCCCTCTCCAATGTGGCTCATACCCTGGAGGAAGCGTTGGCTTGTCTCGAACATACCGGCTATCCAGCGGTCGTTAGACCCTCCTTTACCCTCGGGGGGAGTGGCGGTGGTATTGCTTATAACCGCCAGGAATTTATCGACATCTGTGAGCGTGGTCTTGAGTTATCGCCAACCCGGGAGTTGCTGATCGAGGAATCCGTCTTGGGCTGGAAGGAATATGAGATGGAGGTTGTTCGAGATCATAAGGATAACTGCATCATTATCTGTTCTATCGAGAATCTTGATCCGATGGGTGTCCACACGGGTGACTCGATCACGGTAGCGCCTGCACAGACCCTGACCGACAAGGAATATCAACTGATGCGTAATGCATCGATTGCGGTATTGCGTGAAATCGGGGTGGATACCGGCGGCTCCAATGTCCAGTTTGCGATTTCGCCAGTGGATGGCCGAATGATCGTGATTGAAATGAATCCAAGGGTCAGTCGTTCTTCGGCGCTGGCTTCCAAGGCGACGGGTTTCCCGATTGCAAAAGTCGCCGCCAAGCTGGCGGTGGGGTATACCCTTGATGAGCTTCGCAATGAAATTACCGGTGGCGCGACCCCGGCCTCGTTCGAGCCGACGATCGATTATGTCGTGACCAAGATTCCCCGCTTTACTTTTGAGAAATTTCCTCAGGCAGATGACCGGCTAACGACCCAGATGAAATCGGTCGGTGAAGCGATGGCGATCGGCCGGACTTTTCAGGAGTCGATGCAGAAAGCCTTGAGGAGTCTCGAGATTGGGGTGGATGGCTTCGCTGAGAAAATGGATCTTGGGGCCGCTGATGCGGCAGATCGCCTTGCCCGTGAGCTCCGCCATCCAGGTCCTGACCGAATTTTCCATGTGGCCGATGCGTTTCGCATGGGTTGGTCATTGGATGAGGTCCATCAACATGCGCGAATCGATCCATGGTTCCTCGCGCAGATTGAAGACCTCATCGAAGAGGAAGCGTCCCTCAAGGGGCGGGTGTTGGGGAGCATCAAGACCGAGGAAATGTTTCGGTTGAAACGGAAGGGCTTTTCCGATTCCCGCTTGGCCCGGCTTTTAGGTAGCCAGGAATTCCATGTCCGTGCAGCAAGGCATAAGCTTGGGATTCGCCCGGTCTATAAGCGGATCGATTCCTGTGCGGCTGAATTCTCGACCTCCACGGCCTATCTCTATTCCACTTACGAGGAAGAATGTGAGGCGGCGCCGACTGATCGCCAAAAGATTGTGGTTCTCGGCGGCGGACCCAACCGAATTGGGCAGGGCATCGAATTTGATTATTGTTGCGTTCATGCGGCCATGGCGCTGCGTGAAGATGGCTACGAGACCATCATGATCAATTGCAACCCGGAAACGGTGTCGACCGACTTTGATACCTCGGACCGCCTTTATTTTGAGCCGCTGACCCTTGAGGATGTCCTTGAGATTATTCATCTCGAGCAGCCTTATGGGGTCATCGTTCAGTACGGTGGACAGACCCCCTTGAAGCTTGCGAGGGCCCTTGAGGCGGCGAATGCGCCAATCATTGGAACCACGCCGGATTCGATTGACCTCGCCGAGGATCGGGAGCGTTTCCAGAAGCTGGTGGACACCCTGGGTCTTCGTCAGCCGCCCAATCGGACGGCCCGCTCTGCCGATGAAGCGATCGTCTGTGCCAATGAGGTGGGGTATCCCCTGGTGGTGAGGCCTTCCTACGTTTTGGGTGGCCGCGCGATGGAAATTGTTTTCAACGACGAGGATCTTCGCCGCTATATGCGAGAGGCTGTGAGTGTCTCTCATGAATCCCCGGTCCTCTTGGATCGCTTCCTCGATGATGCCATCGAGATGGACGTCGACGCCATCTGCGACGGCACGGAGGTGCTGGTTGGCGGGTTGATGCAGCATATTGAACAAGCGGGTGTTCACTCAGGGGATTCCGCGTGCTCTATTCCGCCTTATGATCTGAGTCTCGAGTTGCAGAATGCCATTCGGGAGCAGGTCTGCTTGTTGGCGAAATCTCTTGGCGTGGTGGGTCTCATGAACACGCAGTTCGCCATCAAGGGCAACGATATTTATATCCTGGAGGTTAATCCCCGCGCCTCAAGGACGGCGCCCTTTGTCTCCAAAGCAACGGGTTATCCATTGGCAAAAATTGCGGCTCGCTGCATGGTGGGTAAGACCCTTAAAGAACAGGGTGTGACGGAGGAGCGGATTCCCACCTATTATTCGGTTAAAGAAGCGATATTCCCGTTTATCAAATTCCGTGGCGTTGACCCCCTGTTGGGGCCTGAGATGAAGTCGACCGGGGAGGTAATGGGGGTAGGCAAGACCTTCGGTGAGGCCTATGCCAAGGCTCAGCGGGCTGCCAGCGTGAAACTGCCAAAAAGTGGTAATGTCTTTATCAGTATCCGCGAAAGTGACAAGCCGAAGGTCATTCCGATTGCCCGCGATCTTTTGTCCAAGGGCTTTAAGCTGGTGGCGACCCGTGGCACGGCCAAGGCGCTGGCCGATGCTGGGATCGAATGTACGGTGATCAATAAGGTCTATGAGGGCCGTCCGCACGTGGTGGATATGATCAAGAACGGCGAGTTGCAGTTCATCATCAACACGACAGAGGGCAAGAAGGCGATTGCCGATTCATTTACTATTCGGCGGCAGGCGCTTCAGGATCAGGTGACCTACACCACGACGATATCCGGCGCCTGGGCTACTTGCTCTGCGCTTGGGGAAGAAACGGCAACGACCGTGAATGCCCTACAGGCTCTCCATAAGACCCTTCATTGATCGTCTGAAGATACGGACGAGGAACTCTAGGTTATATCGATGCATAAAGTCCCCCTGACGGCCCGAGGCGCCGAAAAACTGCGGCAGGAGCTCCTTCACTTGAAGACCGTGCTGCGGCCAAAAATTACCGAAGCGATCGCTGAGGCAAGAGCCCACGGCGATCTCAAGGAAAACGCCGAATATCATGCGGCGCGCGAGCAGCAAAGTTTTGCTGAGGGCCGCATCAATGAAATTGAGGCCAAGCTGTCGAATTGTCAGATCATCGATGTGACGCAGGTCAATGCCGGTGGCAAGGTGGTCTTTGGTGCAACGGTTGATCTTGCCGATGCCGAGACCGGTGATGAAGTCACCTATCAGATCGTCGGAGAAGATGAGGCGGATATTAAACAAGGCATGATTTCGGTGACGTCACCCATCGCACGTGCTCTGATTGGCAAGCGCGAAGGTGATGTCGCTACGGTCCAAGCACCGGGCGGCCTTAAAGAGTTTGATATCTGCGCGGTGCGCTACCTTTGAGCGCACCCTGATCCTGTTGGACGCTGGTTCAGCGCTGGCGGGTATTTCGTCGATAAAGGGTGATGATATGGCCGATCGACTGAATCAATTCGGCTGAAGTCGCAGCAAGAATCTCCTGGATCAGGCTCTGGCGCTGTTCCCGATCACCGGCGTTAACACGCACTTTGATCAGCTCATGGTGATCAAGTGCCCGTTCGATTTCACTGAGCACCTGGGGGCTGGCGCCGTGTTGTCCAGTAATGACGACGGGTTTCAGGGTATGCGCTTTAGCGCGCAGGAATTTCTTCAGTTCGGCTTTCAATCGTTTTACCTTATGTTCAATGGATCATCCGGCCTGTCTTATGGCACGTAGTCGAAGTAGCGGACGCTGGTTGTCCGAACATTTTTCCGATGAGTACGTCAAGCTTGCGCAGTCGCAGGGGTATCGGTCCCGTGCGGTTTTCAAGCTCAAGGAGCTGGATGAAAAGGAGAGGCTCTTAAAGCCCGGTATGGCTGTTGTCGATCTTGGGGCGGCACCGGGTGGTTGGAGTCAATATGCGGCGCAGCGAGTCGGCAAGACAGGGACAATTATAGCGCTGGACCTCCTGCCGGTGGAACCCTTGCCGGGAGTGGTCTGTCTGCAGGGTGATTTCCGCGAAGAAGAGGTCTTGGCGGCGCTGATGGGCCAACTTGAAGGGAGGCCGATTGATCTTGTGCTTTCCGATATGGCGCCGAATATGAGTGGCAATCGTAATGTTGATCAGGCCCGCGGCATGCATCTTGCGGAGCTTGCCCTTGAAACCGCGCGCGAGATCCTCCGCCCGGGGGGTACGTTTGTGACCAAATTATTTCAGGGTCCTGATGTCGATGCCTATGTCCTTGAGGCCCGTGGATTCTTTACTCGGGTCACCGTCAAAAAGCCAAAGGCATCGAGGGATCGGAGCCCTGAGGTTTATCTTCTGGGGCAAGGCAAAAAGTCGATTTAATGGAGTTCAGTTCGGATCAGGTGACGCCCCCTTCTTGTGTTCTCTGAGGCTCGCCGCCAGGGGCGCTCCTGACCGGCCAGGCATTCAAAACCGCATTAACTAGGGTTGCTAGAGGGATTGCGAAAAACACGCCCCAGAAACCCCAGAGCCCTCCGAAAAAAAGGATCGCGACAATGATGGCCACCGGATGAAGGTTGACGATCTCTGAAAACAATAGGGGAATCAGGACCACGGTATCCAACGCCTGAATGATCGTGTAGGCCAGCACGAGATAGCCAAAGTGGTCACTCAAACCCCATTGAAAAAAGGCGACGAAAATCACCGGAAAGGTGACCATCGTCGCACCGACATAGGGGATGATGACAGAAAGCCCCATCAGCACAGCCAGCAACAGGGCGTAATGGAGGCTCAGCCACCAGAACACCAAAAAGCTCGCCAAAAATAACATCAGGACCTCGAAGCATTTTCCCCGGACGTAGTTCCCTAGCTGCAGATCGACTTCACCCCAGACTTTATGCGGGAGGTAACGGTCTGCGGGTAAATAGCGGTCGAACCAAGCCAGTATCCGCTGCTTATCCTTAAGGAAAAAGAACACCAAGAGCGGCACGAGGATCAGATAGACGATCAGGGTGATCGCGCTGACCAGAGAAGCCCAGGAGGTGGTCAACATACTCTGCCCCCAGATGAGGAGCTCTCGACGGATGGTCGCCATCACCTCCAGAAGCTGGTCTTCAGTAATCACCCCGGGATATTTCTCTGGAAGCTCCAGCACCAGAACCTGTCCTTTAGTGACCCAGCCCGGGAGCTGCTGGATCAATTCCATGGTTTGTTGGTAGAGCGAGGGTAAGACGGCCACCAGGAGAAAACTGAAGCTGGCGAGGAACAGGAGATACACCAAAATGACGGCGATGACATGGGGGATTCTCCTTTGAACCGCCTGCATGACGATTCCATCGAGGAGGTAGGCAATGACCCCTGCCGCAAACACCGGCATCAGCATTTGTCCAAGATTAATGACCAAAATGGTGGAGACCAGCAAGAAAATCGCGAAGGAGACAGCCTGTGGATTCGGAAGAACCCGACGAAACCAGTCACTGATCCAGTCAAGAATATTTTTCATAGCCAGCCGCCCCCTCTGGTGCTTATTTTTCTGTCTGTCAGGCCTCAATTTGCCCTCGCCATCGTACTCGCAAATGGCTCTGAAGGCTCAGATTTCGGGCCTTTTAGCGCTATTTAAGGGGCTTGTGGTGGACAGGTGTTCATCAGGCATTAACACATCATATAGTGCTTGACGCGGATATTGACCACACCCTATAGTGTGTCTCACGCCAAACCCGTCCTGCTAACCCGAGGTATTTCCCATGGAATTCGAGTCCCTG
>JBEIRQ010000143.1:0-4884 GCA_040375885.1 Methylococcus sp. | reverse complement strand
CTTAGGGTGACCTCTTCTTTTGCCGCCAAATTCAACACCAACTCAATCTTCGACTTTTTCAATCGATCGCGATAAAGATCCACCGCTTCCGAAATGAGTTCATCGATGACGCAAAGTTGTGGCACCTCTTCACGTTTTGAGAAAAACCTTTTCAAACTCGAAATCAGGGTAGCCGCCAATTGGTTGGACTTGATGACATTTTCAACATATTGCTCAACGACCTCAGGCTGCTCGCCTTGATGAAGCGCATGAATTGCGAGCTCAGAATTCACCTGTATCACCGAGAGGAACTGGTTGATTTCATGGGAAATCCCCGCAGAAAGGGCTCCCGATTCGACCAAGACATTCGCCTTCAACAGATTCTGGATGAGAAGATCTTTCTCCTTCAAAAGCCCTGTAATTCGTTCATTGTCCAACTTGTATTTAAGACTGGCCTTGGCGCCCTCGCTGGTCCAGTGAAAGCCCAGCGTCATATAGACAAAGACCGCGAGGCAAATCTGGACATCCATGGATTCAACAAAAGTGTTTACCAGGGATTCCGTGGTCCTCATTGAGTCCTGATACTCAATGAATACCCATAAGTAATAGAAAGATGCCATGACGAAGATCACGGCCGAAAAAATCAGTGTGCCCGCCTCCTTTAAAGCTTTTCTTTTCCTCAGCATCATGACTTTGCACAAGAACCAGAGCGAAAAGAAAAGCAATACCAGATCTTTGGCGACTAAACGATCTCGAAAGCTATCGACGGACCCTACCGTGAGGCTTGCCGCCAACAAAAAGATAAAAAACTTGATGAGGGTGGGTTTTTTGGGCAAGTCTTGCAGATCATCAAAAAGGTAAAAAAGATTGATCGCACCCAGGAGACAAAAACCAAACCCCACTTCGAAAAGAGGCCCCTCAGGATTGAGACTGGCCGACAAGTGATAAAACTGATGACTAAGAACCAGAAGACCGATGGTGAGACAGACACATCCAAACACCCAGATCTTCCAGGTTGTGCTTCTGGCTTGCGACTGAAGATGGAGGGATGAACTAATCAGATAGCCGATCTGTAAAGCTGCGGCAAAAAGGAGAAGATAGGCGTTTTGTTGGTACATCAACTCCCCACCCAGGCTACATGACGAAGGCTATTTGAAATGCCAATCAAGCTTCTAGCGTGAGCAGCGGAATGAAATGAGGGCATATGAGTCCTAATTTACGCCCGGTTTTTAAGGCGCTTCACGTTTGATGTGCCTTTATTTTCCAACCCCTAGAGTACGTGCCTCAATCCTACGATCGAAGGATTACCTTGATCAGAACAAACCGCTATAAGTAAGGTTGTATTTACCCTATCACCATGGAGTGTAGTCATGAGGAAGTTGCTGCTTTTGGCCACAGGCGCCTTCACCATTTGCTTGGGGACCCTCGCTCCCGTCTATGCTGACCCACCCATCACTGAACCACCGCTCTATTTGAGAAGCGCAGCAAATGGGCTGCTGTTAAACAAAGCTCAAGTGAACGGCCAGTATGTTTGCCTTGAAGAGATCAAAGCGCCCATAAAACTCTCTAACGCAGGGACCCCTTGGGTCTCTTCCTATGGAACCTCGGTCGATTTTGTTGATATTTCATCGTTTCCCTTCGTCTCGGGAAGTGTGAGCAATGGAAGGTCGATCTTCAAGACCACGGTATCCAATACGAAGCGTCACTTTAAAGGGAACGGCTTACCCACTCACAATACCGGTGTTTTCCCGGTACAAGAGGGGACTCCGGCTTACTCGTGGTATGCAGCCGCCCCGGGTGGACCGGGTTATTCGAGCTCAGCAGCGATCCCGATTGCCCGCTATGATCTCGACATTACGGTTCCAAGAAATCCGACATATTCGAAGACCCCCTATTGCATGACCTCCTTGGTGATGGGTGTCGCCACCCAGACGCACACGGTGTGGCACATCAATCTGGCTTATGGCAGTACCCCTGTTGATCCTATTGCCGCGCTGCCGGTTGATGAGTGTTGGGGACATCCTTTCAACAAGGAATACCATTACCACGGTTACTCTTGGAAATGTATGCCAAACCAAGGTAGCGCCAGCACCCACTCGCCGCTCTTTGGTTATGCCATGGATGGTTTTGGGATCTATGGCCCCCGCGGTGACAATGGCATCCTCCTCACCAATGACGACCTCGATGAGTGTCATGGACATACCGGACGTATCAAATGGGATGGCAAGTGGCGGACCATGTACCACTACCACCTCAACAGCCAGTACCCCTATGGACCTGGCTGCTACCGTGGAAAGCCTTCTAATTTCAATGCGTTTGCACCAGGCGGCGGCGATGGACAGCCTCTTGTTTTCAATGCGCTGCCATCACATTCAGCTGCTAGCCACGGTTTTCCCGAAGGATTTGCTGAGAAGTATCCTCCACGCGTACCTTTGAGTCAGGATCTAATCCAACAAATGCATTGATCGATCAATGATCTTGTATTAAGAGAAATGGGAGCTTCTCCAATATATGCGGCTTCATCTCAACGAATAATTATGGAGTCTTGTAATGAAGAAAATACTCATGGCGCTGATTGGGGCGATTACATTCTTCTTGGGTGGCTTCACCCCTAGCCATGCTTTTGACCCCACTGAACCACCGGTCACTTTTAGGACCTCAGCGAATGGACTGTCCCTGGCGAAGGCCCAAAGGAACGGTCAGTGGGTCTGCATCACGGGCTTGCCATCTGACGTAACCCTTTACGACGCCAAGACCCCTTGGGTCACCGGCCTTGATGTCAATACCTCCCTAATTCCCTATGTCTCGGGCAATGTGCGCAATGGAAAATCCATCTTTAAAACGACGCTGTCCAGAACCGAGCGTCACTTTAAGGGGAACGGCCTACCCAATCACAAGACGGGCATTTACCCGGTACAGGAGGGAACCCCAGCCTACTCATGGTATGCAGCCGCCCCCGCCGATGGCTACTCAAGTTCAGCAGCGATCCCGATTGCCGCCTATGACCTCGATGTCACGGTGCCACGCAATCCGACCTATTCTGAGCAGCCCTATTGCATTAACTCTCTGGTGACGGGTGTCGTCACCCAAACGGGTTCTGTATGGCACGCAAATCTTGCTTATGGCTCCTACTGGGTCGACCCCATTGCAGCCCTCCCCGTCGATCAGTGCTGGGGGCATCCGTATAACAAGGAATACCACTACCACGGGTATTCTTGGAAATGCCTGCCGAACAAGGGTAGCGCAAAAACCCACTCACCGCTCTATGGGTATGCCCTGGATGGTTTTGGCATCTATGGCCCTCGTGGAGACAATGGACGACTGCTCACTAATAACGATCTCGATGAATGCCATGGCCATACCGGACGTATCAAGTGGGATGGCAAGTGGCAGACCATGTACCACTACCACGTCAATAGCGAGTACCCCTACGGGCCTGGATGCTATCGTGGAAAACCGGCGACTTTCGATGCGTTGACGCCGCATACCCACGGCTATTCAGAAGCCAGAGCCGCGAAGAACCCTCCGCCGGAACCCATGGGCTCAACGCCGCATTGAGGAATCACAGATTCACCGATGGAAAAACGGGGGCATGGGCCCCCGTTTTTTATGACCAACCGCGCTGGCTTCCTCTGACCCATGCACAAAGGCGCCTAGAGCACTCACATCTTGGGGTCGAGGTCAGACTTCAGCCCAGACAATTCGACCCTGACCAGTTTCGCTAAGGGCCAAGACGAGTCCGTCAACCAGATCCTCAGGGCCTTGCACCATCATCTCAAGCTCCAAAGACCGCTCCACGGCCACAACGGTCACACCCGCCTGGCTGATTCGATTACGAACGATCCCTTCCAAATGAAAGGGAAAACGACACGTCATCGTTTTCAGGGGAACAATCGGCACTTTGGTTGCATTTTTTAGGGCTTGGGCAATGGCATCCGTGTAGGCTCGCAACACCCCCCCGGCCCCCAGATTGATCCCCCCGTAGTAGCTGACCACCGAGGCTAAGACCCCTTCAAGCTTTTGGTGCCTGAGTACTTCGAGCATCGGACGACCCGCGGTCCCACTCGGCTCACCATCATCCACCGCAGCCGATTGCCCTCCCGCCATCAACGCCCAGCAGACATGCGTGGCCGTTGGATGCATTCGGCGGAGGTCCAAGATCAGGGTAAGAGCATGCCCCCGATCTCTGGCAGGTTCCACCCTTCCAAGAAATCGGCTTTTTTTAATGATCAGCTCACTGCTTGAAGCACCAAGAATCGTTTCAGGCATACGTCAACGTTAGAATCGAAGCAAACCCAGACGCACGAACCCATGGGGGTCTCGTGATCGACATGAAGGAGTTAATTTGTGACGCAGTCTATCCAATATCAGCCCTACGCATTAGTTCAGCCTTATATAACCAAGGATGGATCGGAGATCAGAGAACTCATGCATCCTCATGTCCATGGCAACCTGAATCAGAGTTTGGCTGAAGCGACCATTCCTGTCCGCGGAAAAACCCTTCTGCATCAACATCGGCTAACCGAGGAGATCTATCACATCACGCAAGGGACGGGCCTGATAACACTGGGTGAAAAGGTCTTTGAAGTCCGCATGGGAGACTCGGTTTGCATCCCGCCTGGGACCCTGCACTGCATTGAGAATACTGGTTTCAAGCCACTGGTCTTGCTCTGTTGCTGTAGCCCAGCCTACAGCCATGAAGATACCTATTTAATCTCAGCTCCTCCCGAGATCCAAGCTAAGTAAGGGCCAAGGTCAGTCCTTTTCAAAAGCCTTCATGTATTACTGATCCGGTAAAAAAGACTACCAGCACTTTGCCGCATATATATAAACAAGGGCCAAGCAAACAACCGCATGAGACATGGTCAACAGTACACACCATACCTCGTCTGAGCAGATGAGAGG
>JBEIRQ010000216.1:0-3389 GCA_040375885.1 Methylococcus sp. | reverse complement strand
GGCGGTGAAACACTGGCCTTCATACCAGAAGACTTTGAAGCGACCGAGATTCTGGTCGATGGTCTCTTTGGGACAGGGCTCAAACGAGCCATCGAAAGCCCCTATCGGGAGGTCATCGAGGCCATTAATCGATACCGCGCCCGAGGCGATAAGCATACGGTTAGAGAGCGTCTCGTCGTCGCCCTTGATCTCCCTTCTGGGATCTCGGCCGACACCGGGGAGGTGCTAGGGATCGCCGTCGAAGCGGATCTCACGATCACCTTCATCGGCCTTAAACAGGGTCTCTTTACTGGCGCGGCCCCAAGCTTCACCGGCGAAATCTTGTTTGATGATCTGAAGGTCGATCCCCTGATCCGTCACCAGACCCCTTTAAACGCTCGTCTGCTGGCGACTAAAATATCTATCCCGCGCCGCGCCAAAGCCACGCATAAAGGTCATTATGGTCACGTCCTGATTATTGGCGGCGATCAGGGCACGCTTGGCGCCGCAAGGCTCGCCGCTGAAGCTTCGGCCCGCGTTGGCGCAGGCCTCGTCACAATCGCCACCAGGATACAGCATGCAGGGCTCATGGCCGTGATGCGCCCCGAACTGATGAGCCACGGCATTGAGGATCCGAAGGAGATTGGCGCATTGATCGAGAGAGCAACGGTCATCGCAATCGGCCCAGGGCTGGGTCAATCCCCCTGGGCACAAGGTTTATTTCAGCACGCGCTCGCCGGTGATCTACCCCTGATCATCGATGCCGATGCCCTCCATCTTTTAGCTGAGACTCCGCATCGGCGTGATTCATGGGTGCTCACCCCGCACCCCGGTGAAGCGGGCCATCTGCTCCAATGCACCTCAAAAGAGATTCAGCAAGACCGTTTTCATGCGATCAACGCCCTTCAGGCCCGCTACGGCGGCACCATCGTCCTCAAAGGGGCCGGCACCTTAATCAAGGAAGACACTGGATTGACCTCGCTGTGCCGACTTGGAAATCCCGGTATGGCCACGGGCGGTATGGGCGATGTCCTCACTGGGGTGATCACCGGTCTGATCGCCCAGGGAATCGCCTTGGGTGAAGCTGCAAGGCTTGGGGTCCACCTTCATGCACGTGCCGGCGATCTTGCCGCCCATCGAGGAGAACGGGGCCTTTTAGCCAGCGACCTGATGCCTCACCTTAGACGCTTGGTGAACGCATGAATCGCCGCGAGCATCTTGATGATAAACAATTACTCACCTTGATGCTTCCCGATGAAGCTGCAACCATGGCCTTTGGCGCTCGCTTACTTTGGGCGAGCCTTGGCTATGGTTTGATGACACTGTCTGGGCCTCTTGGGGCCGGTAAAACGACCCTGGTTCGGGGTCTACTTCGGGAAACGGGGTATCAAGGCCCCGTCAAGAGCCCAACCTTTACCTTGGTCGAATCCTACGAATCGCCCGAACGATCGATTTACCACTTCGATCTTTATCGCTTGGCCGACCCTGAGGAACTCGAATGGATGGGATTTAGGGACTACCTCCGCCCCGAAGCCCTCTGTCTCATTGAATGGCCTCAAAAGGGCGAAGGATTTCTGCCAAGTCCCGACCTTGAGATCATCCTCACTCCCTGCCCCGAAGGTCGAAGGCTTCAATTGTCTGCCAGCACCCTCAACGGCGATAAGATGTTGCAGCGCCTTCGGGGAGGAGGTCCGTGATGCCCCCCTCGAAGTCGCCAAAAAGACGGCAGGGGGCCTATTGGATAGGGCTTGCTATCCTTCTTTCGATCTCCAAAGCCTTCGGAGCGACGCCAGCGAAGATGCCTTCTGAGGGCCATCGGGAGACGCCCTTCGTCGTGGTCATTGATGCGGGTCATGGCGGCAAAGACAGTGGTGCCCTTGGGCCTCGGGGAACCCAAGAAAAAACAGTGGTCCTAGCGATTGCGAAGCGCCTTAACGACTATCTCCACCATGAAGCCGGCATACATCCGGTGATGGTGCGTCAAAATGACCTTTATGTCAGCCTTTCAGAGCGGGCAAAATTGGCCCGGAGAGTTCACGCTGATCTCTTCATCTCACTGCATGCCGATGCCTATGAGGGCCCAGCGGCAAGGGGCTCGTCCGTTTATACCCTCTCTCAACATGGCGCCAGTTCAGAAGCTGCAAGGACCCTGGCTGATCGCGAGAATGCCGGCGAGGTGGGTGGGGTTGACCTTCGAACAGAGGATGCCGTCCTTGCGGGAGTTCTCGTGGATCTTTCGAAAAATGCAAGCCTTGAAGCCAGTGAAGTTGCCGCAACCAGGATGCTAAAAGCCCTTCGACAGCATCTGATGGTTCACCATGAGGCGGTTCAGAAAGCGGGCTTTAAGGTCCTGAAGTCCCTGGATGTCCCCTCGATGCTCATCGAGACCGGGTTTATCTCGAATCCCGACGAGGAGAGTGCCCTCATGGATCCAAAGCAACAGGATAAAATCGCGCGGGCCCTCCTTCGAGGGATTAAGGCGTACGCACATCCATGAATAAATTACCGCCGACCCGTCTGGTCTATTCCACCGAACAGGGCCGTCTGTGTCCTGGCTGTCAGCAACCGACCAAGGCCTGCCGTTGCACAAAAAATAAGCCAAGGCCGCCTAGCGATGGCGTTGTTCGAATTCGTCTTGAGACCAAGGGGAGAAAAGGCAAAGGCGTCACGGTGATCGGGGGAATCCCTCTAGGGGATGAAGCCCTTCAAGAGCTTGGAAAACAATTGAAACAGCGCTGCGGAACCGGCGGCACGGTCAAGGACGGTATGATCGAAATTCAAGGCGACCATGTGGAAAAGCTCATGATAGAACTCAAATCAAAAGGCTTTACCGTCAAAAAATCAGGCGGCTAGAGGGACCATGGGGCGCAAGTCCCCATGGTCGCACCGAGCTGAAGTCTTAGTTGGCCGGATAGATCAGCGTTGGATTGAAATAGGCGGCTGGATACTTCGCATCGGCTTCATGCTGCGGGGCTGCTGCTGCTTGCTGCGGAACCTGAGCCACCGTCCCCGCAGAAGGGGTCGTTGCGAGCGCCCCTGAGGTTTTCTCGATCAACTCTGGATTTGAAAAAATCACTGAAGGCTGGAAGTTCCAGGCCGGATACTTTTCTTCCGTGGCCATAGCCGTTGAAGCCATGAGGCTGATTCCTGCGAGCGATGCGACGGCCAACGTTTGGATCGTGTTCATTCTTAATCTCCAATAAATCATTTTTTTTAAAGTACAGCGGCCCTTCGATATGACCGCAACCCCTTTTTGACTTTGAGGGAATAGGATTCCAGATTTCGGACCCTTGGGGCCCTTTAGAGGTTCCTTGCCACCCTTTTTTCAGCACGACGAAGGCGCATACTGTATCCCAAAAAAACCCGCTGAGGAATTTTCAACGCCGAAGGACCCGTTCGCTCATTCTCTT
>JBEIRQ010000375.1:0-2011 GCA_040375885.1 Methylococcus sp. | reverse complement strand
CCCTCAAAAGGCCCCGATTAAGGGTGTCTCTTTGACAGCGCTTTCGGTTTGGGGATAATAGATGAAGTTCCTCACGTCATGAGGACCTCAAATGCTGCGGGTGTAGTTCAATGGTAGAACTTCTGCTTCCCAAGCAGATAGCGTGGGTTCGATTCCCATCACCCGCTCCAATTCCGAAGACGATTCATATCCCCATCGACCTCCTAAGGCTAATAGGCTTTTGACTGCACCAGTGACGATGAACGCATGCTGATGACCTACGACTGGTTTGCCTTTGCCTTACTCTCAGCAGTCTTTGCTGCGCTGACAGCTATTTTTGCAAAGGTCGGTCTTGATGGCATTGACTCTGATTATGCAACGCTCATCAGAACCTTGGTCATTCTGACGTTTCTCGCAGGCATTGTGATCGTCAAGGGAAAGTGGGTGAATCCTCTGTCTCTCTCCAGCAAAAGTCTCTGGTTCTTAATCCTTTCAGGGGTTGCCGCCGGGCTATCTTGGTTGTGTTATTTCAGAGCACTTCAGATGGGGGAAGCGTCGAAAGTCGCGCCCATCGATAAATTAAGTGTCTTATTTGTCGCCGTTTTTGCGGTGATTTTTCTCGGTGAGCGCCCCTCATGGGAGCAATGGTCTGGGCTCCTCTTAGTAGGGCTCGGGGTGGTTATCCTTGGCATCGTGCGTTAAGGGATCAGCTTCAAGCTGATCATTCTGCCCAATTGAAGGTTCGTTCAACGGCTTTTTGCCAAGTCCCATAGAGCCTTTGGGCGGTCAGACGATCCATCTTAGGATCATAGATCCGATCCACCGCCCAAAGCCTCCTGAGTTCGTCGAGATCTTTCCAAAAGCCCACCGCAAGGCCCGCTGAAAACGCAGCGCCCAGCGCGGTTGTTTCACTCACCTTTGGTTTAATGACGCTGACGCCCAATACGTCGGCCTGAAACTGCATGAGCGTCTGGTTAACGACCATTCCCCCATCGACTTTGAGCTGCGACAAGGGATGGCCGATATCGACAGTCATCGCATCTAGAATTTCTCGCGTCTGAAACGCCGTGGCTTCAAGGGCGGCACGAGCAAAGTGGCCCTTGTTGGCATAGCGGGTAAGGCCGACGATGGCGCCCCTTGCATCAGTCCGCCAGTGGGGCGCAAAAAGCCCTGAGAAGGCCGGTACGATGTAAACCCCGCCGTTATCTTCCACACTCAAGGCCAAAGGTTCGATTTCTGCCACAGTCTCAATGAGGCCGAGATTATCTCTTAACCATTGGATGAGGGCGCCGGTGACTGCGACGGAACCCTCGAGGGCATAAACGGGTCCCTCTGTTCCAAGCTGGTAAGCGACGGTTGTCAAAAGTCCATGGCTTGAGGTTTGAATCTCAGTCCCCGTATTCAACAGCATGAAGCATCCGGTTCCATAGGTGTTTTTAGCATCACCAAGGTCAAAACCCGTCTGACCAAAAAGAGCCGCCTGCTGGTCGCCAAGATCCCCAGCGACAGGGACCCCTTCCAAGACGCCTTTGGCGTGACCATACACTTCAGATGATGAACGGATGGCAGGTAGGAGAGACCTTGGAATGCTCATGATGTTGAGTAAATCTTCATCCCAATCGAGTGTTTGAAGGTTCATCAGCAGCGTTCGTGAAGCGTTCGTTGGATCGGTTACATGGACGCCCCCGGTGAGATTCCATATCAGCCAACTATCGATGGTCCCAAAGAGAAGTTCACCCTTTTCAGCGCGTGATCTTGCCTCAGGGATCTCATCTAGCAGCCATTGAATCTTGGGGGCAGAGAAATAAGTGGTGATGGGAAGACCGGTTTGTTGCTGAAACCGATTTTTTCCTTCCCCAGCCTGAAGTTGTTCACAAAGTTCGGCCGTACGCATGTCTTGCCAGACGATGGCGTGATAAATCGGCTTCCCGGTGATTCGATCCCAGAGGACCGTTGTTTCGCGCTGGTTTGTGATGCCAATGGAGGCAATGTCGAAGGGTGATAAGCCACTTTTTCTTAGAACATCATTCTG
>JBEIRQ010000305.1:0-2595 GCA_040375885.1 Methylococcus sp. | reverse complement strand
CCAAGGGCATCATAGAAATATTTTGGAGCGATCGAGGCGGATGCTTTTAGGAGTCCTTCGATGATGGCTTGATGATCATCAAAGGGTCTTTGAGCATCGCCATCGTTTGGCTGCTTAAATGTCATATCGTGAAAATCGCTCATGATGGGGGGATGGGTGGTTTGAGTTCAATCTGACCGAGACTTTAAAACGTGATGGATAAACGAAAAGCAGACTCTTGGAGGTCATGTTTGAACAAAGAGAATTATCCCGATCGCCGTGACACTTGGAGCATCAAGTGGGACAAGTATCGGGGCCAGAAGATCCTTCCGATGTGGATCGCCGATATGGATATCGTCAGTCCGCCTTCCCTGATCAAGGCGCTTCATGACCGGATCGCGCACGGCGTCTTGGGTTATACCCGAGTCCCTGATTCCCTCGTTGAGGCGATTCAGCACTATTTTAAGGCCCACTACGCGTGGTCGATTGAAAGTGATTGGCTGGTTTTTTTGCCAGGTTTAGTTCAAGGTCTGCATCTCGCATGTCGGGCGGTTGGAAATCCTGGTGATCAAGTGCTGACGATGGTGCCGATTTATCCTCCCTTTCTTCAGGCGCCAGGACACTCGGGCCGTGAATTGGTCAAAGTGCCTATGAAGAGGGCGAATGGGCGTTGGTTTATGGATCTAGATGATCTTGAATCGCGCCTGACCACAAGGTCCCGCCTACTTCTACTCTGTAGCCCCCATAATCCCACCGGAAGAGCTTGGGACCTTGATGAACTTCTGGGTCTCATTGAGATGGCAAAACGCTATGACTTGACGGTCTGCTCTGATGAGATTCATTGTGATCTCTTCCTGGATGCTGATCGACACCATATCCCTTTCGCGGCCTTGGATGAGGCCGCGGATCTTCGAACGATCACCTTAATGTCTCCCTCGAAGACCTACAATATCGCGGGTCTTGGTTGTTCCTTTGCGGTGATTCAGGATCAAAGCCTTCGGCGGCGATTTATCAGCGAAATGGCGGGTTTAGTGCCTCACGTCAATCTTTTAGGCTATACCGCAGCAGAAGCCGCCTATCGGGATAATGACGACTGGCACAGTGCATTGATTCGGCACCTCAAAGAGAACCGCAACCTGCTCCTTCAATTTTTCGAGGGATCTCAGCGGATGATCATGAGCCGGCCTGAAGCGACCTATTTAGGCTGGATCGATGCCCGGGGACTTCATCCAACGGCCCCTTCAGGGATCGTTGAAGCTGCGGGAGTTGGGCTTTCTGAGGGGCGTGACTTTGGTTCCGAGGGCTATCTCAGAATCAATTTTGGCTGTTCAAGGGAGACGCTTCTTGAGGCGATGGACCGTCTAAGGCCTCTCCTTTAATGGCGGGGATGAGTCACAGACCTTCGTTTAATTTTTCGCGGCCTTTATAAAGCCGGGTGTTCTTATCGAAGAGCAGCGTCACCATGCGGGAATCATTTTTATAGGACATCACCGACCCACCGACGCCCCGGACAAAGGCTTTACCATCGATGTTCGAGAGTGTGGATTCCGTTTCATCGACCATATAGGCCACCCGGAGCTCATCGCCATTTTCGGTGACCTGGTGTGGGTCTCCGTATTTCGCGACAACCTGTTCATAGGTTGTCACGGCGGGTTTTAGGCGCGAAACCTCACTGTAGGTAAATGGCCTGGTCATGGCCATCGAGGAGCAACCGACCAAGAGCAGAAGCATCAGAGGCGTTAGCCACTGACGTGTTTGATGGTTCATGTTGTTCGCCTTTATGAAGAAGGGTGGGTAAGCGTTCGGCAGGCCCATGAAGGCCTCCCTTAAGGTGGGAGCTTAGCAAGCCCCTTGGAAGTTCGCTACCTAGGGTTTTCGAAGACTAAGGGATCAGGTTAGTGTGAGGATAATTAAGACGAGAACAAGAAAGGTCCAGCGGGGGAGGGTGTTGCGGTAGGTGGAGAATCTGAAATCATCGACGACGTTAAACCACTCAATGACAGGAATTAAAAGATCCATCGGATGGGCCTCCTCAGAGGAGGGGAAGACCATCGATTCTCCCTTGACCTTGAAGCCACGTTGATGAGTGAAGCCACTCTCGGGTTTAACGGGAGCGCGGCGACGCCTTGGAATAATGGGTGCTTCAGCCATAGTAACCTCAAAGGGCCCTTGAACAATGCCGCGGAGAATTGCAGGGTCATGTTACAGGTAACCGATTGTTTTGGTTAAGAAATCGTGAAGAAGCCTAAACTGTCATTGAGGTGAACTCCATTCGTCATAAAGCGCTGTCCAAATCGCCGGGTGCCCATTCGGTGAATCAAGATGACCCCATGGCCATCGGGTCTGGTGAAAGGTATGCTCACGGCTGTTGGGCTTTTTTTCTAGTAGATGCTGACCCGATTTTTTTAAAGGGCCACTACCAATAACCGCCCATCACCCCAATGCCTCCGTAGCCATAAGTGCCTCCCAGCCCATATCGATCGCCCATGCTGGCGATATTCTGTCGATTTTTTGCTTCCTGAAGATCAGCTGCCGCCTTTTGCGCCCTGTCCACCAGAATGAGATAAGTCTGCAATTCTTTTTCCCCGCCAACATAGACGCAGTCACAGGGCCCAT
>JBEIRQ010000210.1:0-3441 GCA_040375885.1 Methylococcus sp. | reverse complement strand
GGGCGGGCAACAGGTGATCCTGACGCTCCCCGATCTTCCCGATCGAACGATCCAGCAATGCCATGCGTTCCTGCGGGAGCTTCTTTTTAACTTCGAAGATCACTACGACCAGCAACTGGCTCGGGCCTATGGATGGGCTCCCACCCTGCAGGAAGATGATCAGGAAGATCTGAATGAGGAAGGGGATGACGATGATGACTGGACAGGTTCCAGAGGACCGGACGGCTTCTGACCCTCAGAGAGGATGACACTCCCGGATAGTCGGATCACTTTTAGTGAGGGTCTGGGCAGAGACCCGGACCTTCACAATCCCTCAAAGAGAACAGGCTTACATCATCAGGACCATGATGATGGCCATCATTACCATTGGAAACAAGGAGACTTATGTTCAACTTCAGTGATGGCCAAACGGCCATCACTCAACATGATCATGTGACCATCAGATCACGTGATCGCACTCAGCTGAGTGTCCTGACGCTGGTCTACGCGCCCCTTTTTTTGATGCGGGAGCATACCTCGGACGAAGCCAATACCCTTCTGGCGGGAATGGACCTTGTGAGCGGCAATCCTCTGCTTAAGGGCTGGTATCTCCCCCAGAACTCCTATCTTCTGACCGACATGCTCCCCTATGGCCTGGTGACCCTCGTTCTGGGGCTTGGCATCAAGCCATTGGTTGTCGTCCCGGCGCTTCTTTGGGCGGGGGTGGTAACGCTTTCAGTGATGATTCAGCGAAGATTCTCGCCTCAAAATCATTGGGGCCTTCTTCTCCTTTTGACCATCATGGCCTTTCCCTTGGTCGTCGGAGAGAGGGTCATGGGGTTTGTCGGCCAGTCTCCAATGCACATAGGGACCCTTCTTCTTGGGCTCTTCATGATGCTTTTGAGTGAAAAGCAACTGCGCTCGGAAACACCCTCAAAGGGGGATCAGTGGCTTTTTGTTGGCATTCTGGCAGCAGGCGTGCTCAGTGACCCTTTTATCCTCTTTCTCGGCGTTTTGCCCATTCTGGCGGCCTATCTCACTCGACGTGACGCGGACAGAAATGCGCTGGTCGAGACGGGGATTCAGACCTTCATCGGCCTAATTCTTGCCTTTCTAATCAGGAAGGGGATCCTTATGTTGGGGGGTTACGAGAGCTCGGGCCTCCCTCTGGCGTTCGTTGATTTTCCCTGGCTTGCAGGCCATATCGCCCTTCTGATCCAAGGCGTTCTCGTACAGTCTGGCGCTGACTTCACCGGGCGTGGATTGAGTATCCCCGAAAATTTGACCGGCTTCTCGAGTCATCCTTTGATTCTTCTGGCCCGCCTCCCCCTCGTGATTTTGATTTTTATGACGCTATGGCGTTCTTTCCGGCGCAGTCTCTCGGGTGAGGAACCCTCGCTTTTGCGTGCTGCTCTTGGCTATGGGGTAATGATCCTTGTGCTTGCCGAGGTTTTCGCGACCTTGATGGTCGACATTTTTTCTTCGCGGTATTCAATTCCCTTGGTGGTCTTTGCCACGCTTCTTTGTGCGATGGAATGGCATCCAGGTCGCGTTGGCAGGATCCTGATTCATTTGGCGATGTGGCCGACCCTTGCAATATTTCTCTTCAATCTGGCACTGCCGCTTCGAGGGACCAATGTGATCCCGGGGAAACAAGGCGGGTTAGTCCGATACCTCGTCCAAGAACAGTTGTCCTCGGGCTACGGGGCTTATTGGGATGCTGGAATCGTGACAGTCGCCTCCAAAGGCCGAACCCATCTCCTTCCCATTTTGGAGACCCCTGAAGGGAACTTGCTCAATAATCGCTGGCTGGCCAAAGATCAGGCATTCAAGCCCGATGCTCAGGATCGAGGATTCTTTTTGATCGATCACTCCGGACGTGCTGGAGGCTTTTCGGAGACATCGGTGCGTCAACGCTTTGGCGCACCGGATGAGGTCAAAGATGTGGATGGCTATCGTATCCTGATCTACAAATCTAAAAATCTAGAGATTGATGGAAGTCTTTATAGTAGTTACCTTGAGTAACTCGGAAATAGGCATTGGATCTATTTCGGGGCGGGGTCCTCGATAGGGGACAAGATAGAAATGCTCCGGGGGGCTCTAGCGTTGGGGCGTGTCGTGGTCCGGGGTCTTGGGTTTCAACAGCCCTTAATTCATGACCTTGGGGGCTTTTTGGCGACTTTGATGACACCCATATCGAAATCGCGATACTGGAGCACTGGTGGAATGTCCGTCGTGGACGGGCGTTCTGGGCTGAAACCGGCTGTTTTTGTTTCTTTGTTTTGCTCGACGCTGGCTTCGCCTGAGCGGCCTCCATACCGCCGGAGGGGCGTCATCTTTTCCAGTGCCAATGGCCTTTATGCCCATGAACTTCATGCGCAACTCTTGTCGGATCATGCTGATCTCTCTGGACTTGCACCTCTTGCTACTGTCGCTGGAACACTCGCGGGTGGGACGATAGGGGCGTTTGAAACTGCATCGACCGATGCCACGGCGGCGGTTGCACGCAAATCGAGGACCGATGTCATTTCGGTTCCAGAGCGGGGCACGGGGAATGTGGTCCGCCAGACGTTTGCCGATGGCGAGGCCGATAGTTATGGCAGATGGTGATGCCACCTCCGATGCGCCATCCGTCCTCCGCCTGATTGATCGATAACTGGAGATGGTCGCCGGCTGGTGGAGCCTAGCGACAAGGCACCAGTTTGGAATCTGGTTGCTGATGACCTGCGTCAAGCGGAACTTCGGTGGACAGTTTGAGGACATGCTGTCGGACTACCGGGTCATTTCAAGACGCAATGCCAAGTCCTTTCCTGCATTGAATATCTCTCGAGAAACCAGGTCCTTTGGGGCGGGGACGGATAGAGAACTCTCCGATCTGGGGAGCGGTTGTCAGGGAGATTAGCATAAGCTATAGGCGCGTATCGTGAATACCTGCAAAAGGGCCTACAAATGTCGGTTCTATCCCACACATGAGCAGGAGGTTTTCCTCGCTCAGACCCTTGGGGGCATGCGCAAAGCGTCAGCGTGGCCGAACTCTTTGGGTCGAGTTCATGGCCTGTTTGGGCCCCATGCTGCTCGGTGGCGGCCTGAATTCTGGGGCCTATAGCGGATTAGTTTTCATCTTTGGCGGGGATCCCGGCTTTCCGATGGCGCCATTGGCCTTTGGAAGCCTTGGTATGTCATTGAACTTCCTGCTGTCACGGTTTTTGTTCTTTCGAAAGCCGGTTGAGTCGCCAAAGGTGCGAAAATCCCAGCGGCTCCCGTGATCCATCCGAAAGTCAGCATCAAGATGGGGCGGTAGAATGCTCAAGAGGCGTTTCTGACCGCAGAGGGCTCATCACAAGAGGCCCTGGTCTGCAGCCGATCCACACTCCACTCCAACGAGCGCAACCATGCCTTCATTTGACGTAGTTTCAGAACTGGACCTTCACGAGGTCACTAATGCCGTCGACCAAGCAATTC
>JBEIRQ010000389.1:0-1892 GCA_040375885.1 Methylococcus sp. | reverse complement strand
CCATGACGGGAGATGGGGTAAATGATGCACCTGCCCTCAAAGCGGCCAACATCGGTATTGCCATGGGTCGGCGCGGTACGGATGTCGCGAGAGAATCATCAGACCTGATCCTCCTCAATGATTCATTTGATTCCATCATTGAAGGCATCCGCATGGGGCGTCGGATCTACGACAACCTGCGTAAAGCCATGGCCTATATCATCGCGGTCCATCTCCCGATCGCCGGGATCACTCTCCTTCCCTTAGTCCTTGAGTCGATCACGCAAACGGTTT
This sequence comes from Methylococcus sp., assembly GCA_040375885.1. Lineage (GTDB taxonomy): Bacteria > Pseudomonadota > Gammaproteobacteria > Methylococcales > Methylococcaceae > UBA6136. The sequence continues at coordinate 1,619 of JBEIRQ010000389.1, read as the reverse complement.
GGCCTATCGTCTTGATGCCTATTCATATTGTATTCCTTGAGCTCATCATCGATCCTGCCTGTTCTGTGGTCTTCGAAGTTGAGCCTGATGAAACAGGCATCATGGATCGTGCACCCAGGGTTCCGGGCTCACGGTTATTTAACCGGCGCCTCCTTGTGATTGCTCTGTCCCAAGGGTCCGTGGCGCTTCTTACGACGGCCTGTCTCTATGGCTACGCCGTAACGACAGGTATGTCGGAAGATGCTATCAGAGGGCTGAGTTTCGTCAGCCTCGTCTTGGGCAATCTGGCGCTTTTACTGGTCAATCGCTCCTGGAATGACAGCCTCTTGCGCTCCCTTCGCGTCAAAAATGGGGCCTTGTGGTGGGTTATCGTGGGCACCTTGATCACCTTGGGTGTTTCGCTCTATGCCCCCTTTGCCAGCGAACTTTTTCATTTCAAGCTTCCTTCGGAGACAGCGCTATTTTGGGCAATTTTAGGGGCGCCGGCCTCCGTTCTTTGGTTCGAAATCTATAAGGCCCTTTTGAGGTATCGCAATCACACCCCCCCCCGGCGGAGGCGTCTTTATAAAGTCATCGGAAATACCAAAAAAGGACTTCCGAAACGAAAATCCTCCGTCCGACGTAAACGGGAAAGAACCTGAAAAAAGAGCGTTTAAAGGCACTTCAGGAATAGCGATGGCGTAACGGGCAGCACAAGGGTATGATGGAGGAATCTCCAAAAGGAAATTCCTTTTCGCGAGAGGTAATCACAGCTTCTCCCTCCCCGCGCGATCACAACCATCAGCTATTGGCTGAGAACGCCAAGGGTACCCCGGATTTTCGTCGAACCGGTCGTACTGGAATCGCTGATATCAGCAATCAATCGTCTTCCCTCGTGTTCTGACGAACCACGATTGGCGTGGGTCAAGCTTCTAATGTTGAGTCCTTCATTTGGGCTCCGTTCGATGTTGCATCACACACTCATTCAAGGTCTGTACGGCAAAGACCCGTCCATGGCCAAGCTACCCGTGAGGTCCCTCTAATGATCAGGCTACGTGTTGGGAATCTGCCCAGCGATATGAACGAAAAAGAATTCAATGAACTGTTCGCGGAATTTGGCCGCGTGTTCAACTATGAACTCACCCGTGACATCTTCACCGGCCGTTGCCGTGGTTTTGGATTTGTCGACATGGAAGGCCATGAAGCCAGAGCAGCCATTGCCGCTCTGAATGGCAAGACCGTCAAGGGAAACAGCCTGCGGGTTGGCGAAGAACGTGCCCGAAGCGGTCGTGGCGGTCGTCGATAACAACCACCACTGCTTGCGCCGATTAGACGTCAAGCGATCGCTCCCGAAAACCCCAGTACTTATTTAGGAAACAAAATGGCCAAGAATTTATACGTCAGCAATCTCAGCTACGGCGTAGACACCCAACAACTGCAAGAAATCTTTGAAACCTATGGCGACATCCAGTCAGCCAAGGTCATTATGGATCGCGAAACCGGACGTTCACGCGGTTTTGGATTTGTTGAAATGACCTCGGATGCCGATGCCAATTCAGCAATCTCAGCGCTGAATGGGAAAGAAATTGATGGACGCGCAATGATTGTGAATGAAGCACGGCCGCGTGAAGAGGGAGGCT
>JBEIRQ010000262.1:0-3005 GCA_040375885.1 Methylococcus sp. | reverse complement strand
TTCTTCCCTTCGAGGGAGGTATGGAAATGGTTTTCAAGCTCCCGCTCGACCACGGCGACCATGGCCGCCGCAGTGGTGAAAGCGCCACTTGGATCGGCGAAGACCGATACCTCAAAGGGAGGCACCATCGACTTCATTGCACTTCTCACCATGTCGACGGCCATCTTGGCGTCGCGACCACCAATAAAGATGCCCGTCCGCTTAAGGCCACCTGGGCTTCTTGAGAAGATTGCGTCCTGAACGAGGGCCTGGATTTCATGAGGCTCTACGTTGAGGTAAGGAATCGCCGAGGTCCAGCCCGCATCGAGTGCCATGTTGACATCAAAGGGGCTGAGGTTCTTCTCAGGCGTGAACATATGAAGAATATAGGGCTTTTCCATGGGACGGCTCTCTAGAAGATCAAGGGGATAGAATGGCCTTGAAAGGTCGTCACCTTCATTGCTGATGACCCTTCTTAAAGCGCGCGAGAATAGCATATCCAGAGCCCCCAAAGGGGATGCCGGGTGATCCTAAAGGTGACAGGGAGAACACAGCACGATGACACGCCCCTGTCAATTGCGCGGACCTTAAAACCCCGTATAATAGTTGGTTAATTCTTTTTTTACTCTACCTGAGGATCAGCAGCACCGTGAGCAGCAGCTACTTCTTTACCTCCGAATCTGTTTCGGAAGGCCATCCCGACAAGGTTTCAGACCAGATCTCAGACGCCATCCTGGATGCCATTCTCGCCCAGGACAAGCAATCAAGAGTCGCGGCCGAGACCCTCTGTAACACGGGCTTAGTAGTACTGGCCGGCGAAATCACCACCCATGCGAACGTTGATTACATCAAGGTGGCGCGGGATGTGCTGCAGCAAATCGGCTACAACAACACCGAGTATGGGATTGACTACAAAGGCTGTGCTGTTTTGGTAGCCTACGACAAGCAGTCGCCAGATATCGCCCAGGGTGTCGACAAGGCGTTTGACGATGACCTCGGCCAGGGAGCCGGTGATCAGGGCTTGATGTTCGGTTATGCCTGTGATGAAACGCCGACCCTGATGCCCATGCCCATTTACCTCGCTCATCGTCTGGTTGAGCGTCAGGCGCGTCTTCGTCACGACGGCCAACTGACGTGGTTGCGCCCCGATGCCAAGAGTCAGGTGACCATTCGCTACGTCAATGGGCGTGCGGATGCCATCGATACCGTGGTGGTATCGACTCAGCATGCACCGGATGTCAGTGAATCGACGCTTCGCGAGGCGGTCATTGAGGATATCATCAAGCCGATCCTCCCGAAGGAGCTCTTGAAGGGCGACGTCAACTTCCTCGTCAACCCGACCGGTCGTTTTGTGGTCGGTGGCCCTCAGGGCGACTGCGGCCTGACGGGCCGAAAGATCATCGTGGACACCTATGGCGGTGCGGCACCCCATGGCGGTGGCGCGGTCTCCGGTCAGGATCCTTCCATGGTCGACCGCTCAGCAGCCTATGCCAGCCGCTATGTTGCCAAGAACATCGTCGCTGCGGGCCTCGCTTCAAGATGTATGCTGCAGGTGTCCTACGCCATCGGCGTCGCCAAGCCCACCAGCGTCATGGTCGAAACCTATGGGACCGGCAAGATTTCTGACGAAAAGATCACCGACCTGGTGCTTCAGCATTTTGATCTTCGCCCCCGCGGTATCGTCAATATGCTAGATCTCCTCCGGCCGATCTATCAGAAGACCGCCTCTTACGGCCATTTTGGCCGCGAGGAGCCGGAATTCACCTGGGAAAAGACGGACAAGGCGGCACTCCTTCGGGACGCAGCAGGTCTCCCTCCCCTGTGATCTTGACTTTAGGGCCATGCTCCCCAAAAGAGGGGCACGGCCTTTAAGCGGCGACGAGGAGCGCTGCGACGGGATATTCCCGCCAGGCTCGTCACCGTGGTTCTTTAGAAACGGCGCTCGATTCACCCACAGGCACGTGGTGATTCGAGCAACGCCGTCATCCTGCCTGTGGCTTGCAATCCTTACTTCAGGAGCATGACACATGAACGCTGTTTCAAAGACCGAATCCTTCAGTGACTTTAAGGTCCAGGATCTAAGCCTCGCCTCTTGGGGCCACAAAGAAATTCGCATCGCCGAAACCGAAATGCCGGGCCTCATGGCCATTCGGGAAGAATACGCAAAGACCCAGCCGCTCAAAGGCGCCAGGATCACCGGCTCCCTCCATATGACCATCCAAACGGCGGTCCTTATTGAGACCCTGATCGCCCTCGGTGCTGAGGTTCGCTGGGCGTCCTGTAATATTTTCTCAACGCAAGATCATGCGGCCGCAGCGATGGCCGATCAAGGGATTCCAGTTTTTGCCATCAAGGGTGAAACCCTCGAGGAATACTGGGACTACACCCACCGAATCTTTGAGTGGGCGGATGGCGGCTATTCCAACATGATCCTCGATGATGGCGGCGATGCCACCCTTCTCTTACACCTTGGCGCTCGTGCCGAACAGGATCCCTCGGTACTTGGATCCCCGGGTTCAGAAGAGGAACGGGTCCTTTTTGCTGCCATCAAGGCCAAGCTTCAAGAAGACGCTCACTGGTACTCAACCCGCTTGTCCAAGATCAGGGGCGTTACCGAAGAGACCACCACCGGGGTTCACCGTCTTTATCAGATGCATCAACGCGGCGAACTCAAGTTCCCCGGCATCAATGTCAACGACTCTGTGACCAAATCAAAGTTCGATAACCTTTATGGCTGCCGAGAGTCTCTGGTCGATGGCATCAAGCGCGCCACCGATGTCATGATCGCTGGAAAAATCGCCGTGGTCGCTGGCTACGGTGATGTCGGCAAAGGATCCGCGCAAGCCCTTCGGGCCCTTTCAGCCCAGGTCTGGGTGACCGAAGTCGACCCGATCTGCGCCCTTCAGGCCGCGATGGAAGGTTATCGTGTGGTCACTATGGATGAAGCCTGCTCCGAGGCCGACATTTTCGTCACAGCGACAGGCAACTACCACGTCATTACCCATGACCACATGGTGAAGATGAAG
>JBEIRQ010000085.1:0-6851 GCA_040375885.1 Methylococcus sp. | reverse complement strand
TGGACACCCTGTGTCCGAAGGGTAGGGCGCTTTCAAGTGTGCCCCCGGCGTGCCCCCAAAAAAACAAAGGCCCACCGAAGTGAGCCTAAGTCTATGAATTAAATGGTGGGTCGTGTGAGACTCGAACTCACGACCACTGCATTAAAAGTGCAATGCTCTACCGACTGAGCTAACGACCCTCCGAGCGAGGCATTATAATGCTGAAGCCTTAGTGTGAGCAAGGAAACGACATGCAGGGGCTTCCTTTTTGGTCGGCTTTTGGAGGATGAAGATGTTGCGTTTGGGATCTCTCTCTTCTCGTCTCGTCCTGATCCTTATGGCCCTGACGCTGACGGGCTGTGTTTGGTTGCGACTTCTTCAAATCAAGAATCAGCTGGCTGATTTCGACGAGAATTTTCGGATTGAGGTTGCCGATAAGCACTTTATTCTGCACTTGGTTGATCCTGTTTTGCTCAGTGCTGACTTTATCTATCTCAGCAAACTTAACCCTAGCCGAATTGAGAAGTTACCTCAGGGCGATGAACGTTGGGTGTTGGATTTTCATCTTGATCCAGCGAAAACACCGGAGCAAAAAACAAAGACGCTGTCATTCATCATGACCTATACCCCGGCTCATAAGTTGGCTGCATTTGATTTCTCCCCGCTCTTTGTAGAGATGGCCCCTGTTGCGTTTCTTGAGGCTTCTATTCGCTCCCTAGGGGTTGGAAAGGTTGACCAGGATAAGAAGCAGCTTAAGGTCGATCCAGAGGATCTTCCAAAGCTTTCATCAAGTCTTCCAAAAATGGAGGCTATTACCCAAGTAATGGGTCCTCCCACAGATCAAGGGATGGATGAAGGGCTCAAGGTGTTGCTTTACCGGTTCACTGCCGATGCTAAGCCGGTCGACAAGGAGTATGAGGATCGGCGAATTGCCGAGGCGTTCCTTTATTTCGATCCTAAAAAGAATGAGCTGGTTCGGCTCAAGGGCCGATTTGCTGGTCTTAAATTATCGATCGACTATCGGAAGCTCAGCGGCCCATAGTGTTTTCTTTGAGGCCTCTTCAAGCCATGCGTATCAGTCGATGCCAGGTGTGTTGGTCCAAGGCTTCGAATCGCGTAAATCCGACCTCCGATGCCAGGATTTCAATGGTCTTCAGGGTGTCTGGAAGATCAAAATCCCTGACGTGGGTGATCGCGTAATCCATTTCCTCCTCGGTGAGTGTCTTCCATTCGTTAGCCATTTTTCCGCAGTAGGCATCAAGGTAGTCAGGTAAGTCTTGCCCTTCATCTCTGAATATATCCACCAAAATGAATTCGCCTTCAGGTGCTAGCCGCTTTTTAACGGCCATCAAAAATCGTCTTTTGTCTGTCGGCTGCAGATGATGAAGAGCAAACCCTGAAAAAATCACATCGAAGGTTTGAGGATCCTCTTGCTCAAGGAAGTCGAGCATGTCATCCACTATAAGCTGAATCTTGATGCGGAGGTCCTTAAGATGTTCTGCCGCAAGCTTCAGTGCGACGACAGAAAGATCGACGCCGACATAATGGATGACGTTACGCCGGAGTAGTAATGGATGAAGGTTTTCCGCATCGCCGCAGCCAAGATCGAGGAGGCTAAAGGGGGTGGGGTCTCTCGCTTCGAGAAGTCGGTCGACGCTCTGGTAGATCGCCCGATGAAACATGAAGTTACCTTGGACGATCTTCTTATACACCATCCAAGTGTCTACAAAGAATTCATGAGGCAGAGTTTGGGCTTCAGCGGTCATCGTTATCCTACTTGGTCGAGTCGGATGACTTGCCCGGTTTTGGCTGATTCGAGCGCGGCCACAATGGTCTGACAGTTGGTGCGGGCATCAGTCATTGAAAGGAGGGGTGGGGCTCCTTCGAGGACGGCCTTAGAGAAGCCTTCGATTTCAAGTTCAAAGTGATTGAAAGGTTTCAGGCGCTCTTCACCGCGTCGGCCGTCTTCGGTCCACCAGAGGATTTCAGGGATATCCCCAGGTAATTGCCAGACCGTCGGACATTTGATGCTGCCCTTGGTGCCCGTGATCTCATATTCCGAGCGGCGAGTACAGGCGAAACTGAAGTCAAAGTGGGCGCGGCGTCCACCACCAAAATCGAGGATGCCGCTGGTGCCGATATCGGCCCCACTTTCAATGAATTCAGCCATCGCGGTCACGGCAATGGGCGGCGTATCGAACCACATCCTCGCTGCATGAATGGCGTAGCATCCAATGTCCCACATCGCACCACCCCCTCTAGAGACGGGTTCTTCAAGGCGATACATTCGAGCGGGCCGCATCATAAAGGAAAAACTGCTTCGAACCGAGTGAATCTCTCCGATGAGGCCCGAAGCGATCAGCTCCTTCACTCGTGCGTGTTGGGGGTGGAAACGGTACATGAAGCCCTCCATCACGGTAACGCCCTTCCGCTTGGCCGCCTCAATGATGGCGTCAATATCAGGGACGGTGAGCGCCATAGGTTTTTCCAAGAGAACATGTTTCCCCTGCTCGATCGCCCTGAGCGCCCATACCGCATGCTCTTGATTAGCCATCGGAAGATAGACAGCCTCGGTTTCTGGGTCTTCGATCAGCGCTTCCAATGTGGGATGAATAAGGACTCCCTCTGCTCCTGATCCATATTTTTCGAGGGTCTCTTTTGCGGCTCCTTGGCGGCGACTCGCGATGCCTACTAAAGAGGCGTTGGGGGCCCCAAGGATGGCTGGCATCAGACGTTCATTGATTCTGGCGGCGCCGAGAATACCCCATTGAAGGGTGGCCTTGTGGTTCATGATGTTGATCTCAGAGTGGAGCGATGATGACCTCCTAAGATACCGGAGGCCCTCGGTCTGCGAAAGGGATCTCTTTCATAGCCTTTTTTAGCCTGCTGAAGTTGCTCAAACTGCGCTGTCTTGAAGGAAAGCATTGAGCCAAATCGATTGAGCCTCCTTGGCGGTAATCACCGCGATGTGATCCCTGATGGGGATCTGAATCCTTTGAAGGCAGGAAATTTTAGATTCATCGAAGACGCTGCGATGTTCTTTTTCGAGTGTCATTGATGAAAAGAGGGTGGTCTCTACAGGGCTTTCGAGGACTTCAAGATATTGGATGGCGTGACGACGTATGGCCTTCCGGCGGGCAGCATCACCTTTTGCTTGCGGCCTCCTAGAATGGCCGCCCCGGAGACTTTGCCAAAGATGAATTGCCTCAAACATTCGCCTTTTTACCCCATGGTTGAAATAGGTCCAGGGAGAATGGTGAAGAGGAGGTGGGTCAACCAGGATGGCACGAATAATGACGGCCTCTTTGGCGGCTAATTGCCTCGCGGATTCATGAGCGGCTAGAGCACCAAATGAAAAGCCGCCCATGATCACTCTGGACTTCGTCTTGAAGGGATCCAATCGCTCTAGATGATGAGCGCAAATCTCCGAAAGAGAGGGCCAGTGTCCATCGAAGCGGGGAAGGCTTAGATCGCAATCGATGTAAAGAATTTGGTATCGATCACCAACATGTTCAACAATCGGGTGCAGCCCCCCATAACCAAACCAGATCAAAGTTTCCTCAGCATCCCGCGATCCAAGTTGTTCGAAACCTCGATCTAAGATCCCCCTTTCAAGTTGTTGTCGCAACTTCAAGAGAGGGATATCGCTCATCAAGAGGCCTGATCCCACCGAGGTTCCATACCGATCCCTCAGATGGTTCGAAAGGTCGTAAAGGTCGATGGAATCGAGCCCAAGTTCACGAAGGCTGATCGATCTAGAGGCTTCCGAGAGATCGGTGGACGTTCCCAGCAAGAATCGGGCGATTCGATCGAGTCGATCTTCGCCGGGTATTCGCGTCATTCGTTGACTGGTTTCGCTGAGCGCGGCGTAATCGATTTTGCCGTGACGATTCCTTGGGAATGCCGATAGACCATGAAGTTCTCCCGGCAACAGAGGGCTTTGGCTAAAGTGCTCCTCACACCGGCTTGAAACATCGTCCATGATGGCTTCATCAGGGTGGCTGATTTCAACCCAAGCGATCAGATGGCCTTTATTTTTGCAGACGGTGACCAGGGATGCCGTCACGGGTTTCTGTTGCTTCAGAAACCCACTGAGGGGCCGGATATCCAGCCACTGCCCGTGATGCTTGATCAGGTGGCCTGCGCGGCCTATGAGGATCAGTTGATCTTCATCGTTGAGGTAGCCGATATCCTCTGTGATGACGGTGGCGCTATCCCCTTGAGGATCTAAAAAGGGGTTCAATCTTGGCGGGGTGCTCGAAGATTCTAAGTAGCCCTCTGCTAGAAATTCTGATGCGATCACAACCCGGCCTGGAGTTCCTTTGGGGAGGGGCTGAAGCGCTTCATCCACAATGGTGATATGTTTTCCCTGGAGCACGCGGCCTTTAAAGTCGAGGGGGCTTTCTCCAAGAGGCCCTATTTGATTGGCGGCGACACCAAATTCAGTTCCCCCATAGGCATTGAGGACAATGGCCTCAGGGCTTGCAATGGACCTAATCGCTTCCCAAGCGCTGTTGGATGAGGGTTCGCCGGTGAGGCTGATGCGGTCATAGCCGGCATCAAGGGTCTCGATGGGTCTAAACCCCATAAATTGCGAGGGTGCGCCATAGATCAGAGATCCCTTTTGGGGAGATAAGCCTTCAAGAAGGGGGAAGCGTTGGGTGCAGCCCGATAGCAGACAGCCTAGAAGGTGCTTGGTGGATGCTCCGAACATGGGAGACACCAACATGTCACAGATGGCCCCTGCTTCAAGTTTCAGGATTTTGGAGTAGCTTTTGGCCTCAAAGAGAGCCTGTCGCCAACCGCGGACGACGGCTTTAGGTTCATCGGTGGTCCCAGAGGTGAAAAAAATCGATTGCCATTGCTCCCGATGCTCAAGGGCCGGACTTGGTGTGCTTAAGAGATGGTCTTTGGCCTCAAGTCTTGGCAGTGACTCAAAGGCGGCTGGAAGGGTGCCAAGGCTAAAGACCGTATGACTTCGTTCTGCCATCAGGCGTCCAAGCTCTAGATCCTCATCGATGGTGGTGGTTCGATAAGGTAAGACGACGCCACCGAGGTGCCAGACAGCAAGAAACGCCGTGAGAAAAAAAGCGTCATCGACCGCGACGGCGATGTGATGATTTTGGATGGGGGTCTGGCTAAGGCTCCACGCCGAGGCCAGCCTTTGGGCTTCCTGATGAAGCTCCAGAAAGGTCAGATTGCCTTGCCTTGAAATCAAAGCAAGCCGATGGCCATGACGATGCGCTGTCGCCTCCCAGATTTCTTGCCAAGTGGTTTTTAACGGAAGGCGACTTTCGGGCATAAAAGGAGAGTCAAGGGATCGCGCCGAGAAGATTGACAGCCACCACGCCGCCCATGCCTTGACTGATTTGAAGGGCCGATAGAGGGCATGGCTGTGGCTTTGGGGGGTTGAGAGGATAATCCAAGGACGTATCCGTGATCTTAGGCCAGGGGAGCGTTTCCTCGCGCCGAAGCCCCTCGGTCAGCAGCGCCGCCTCGATCAAACCTGAAGCGCTCAGCGAATGCCCGGTGAATTGTTTGATCGCACTGATCCAAGGGAGGTTGTTGCCGAAGACGGTGTTGAGGGCCTTGGCTTCTAGAGCATCATATTTGCGGGTTCCTGTCGCGTGAAGGGAAACCCAATCCGGCCCTTTTCGTTCTGGAGTGAGTTCCTTCATAGACGCTATCAGCCCAACCAGCGTCCTTGCTTCAGGTGCCGGTGCGAGGAGGTGATGCGCCTCATTGCGCGTATCACCGCCGATCCATGAAGCCGAGGCGACCCCGTCCCTTGCCATTAAATGATCTTCAGATTCCAAAATCAGGCAGGCCGCTCCCTCGATAGGGGTCATACCGCTTCGATCATGAGACAAGGGTCCCGCCTGAGGGTTACGACTGAGGCTGCCATTGCGTTTCATGGCATGGCGTATCTGAGAGCCTGGCATTTGATCAGCCGCCACAACGACGACCGCATCTAATCGCCCCGACTGAATCAGGGCGCCGCCAAGGGCCAGGGCCTGTCCGCCGGTGGCGGAGGCGGCGTTAATCGATAGATTCATGCCCCCAAGGCCAAAGCGAACCGCGATCGTTGACCCGATTGCATTTCCCCGCCAGCGGGTGAGGGCAAAGGCTGAAGGGCGTCCTCTTGCTGAAGATTCAAGCTCTGCTTCAAAGGCGCAAAGGCCTCCGAGAGAGGAGCCACTGACACAGCCAAACTGAGGGTCATGATGGGTCGGGCGTCCCCCACGAATTTGATTGGGGATCATGGGGATCTGGGCCTCTTTGAATGCGGCATGGGTTGCAGCAAGGGCGAGCCGTTGATGGCGGCTTAGAATCAGCCGATCGGAGGGCTTGGTTTCGGCGAGATCATCCAGAGCCTCATTGGAGATCACTGGGCCCTCGGGAGGCCCTCCTAAGGCCGACATGCCATGGGACCATAAGGTCTCAAGCTGGTAGTGGGAACCAAGCACAATCCCGCGCCCGCTGATTAAGACTTTTCTCATGCCGGAAGTACACTGCTGTTCATTAAAATCCGGCCTTGTCATGACACGATCGGATCGTCGTGATTCTCGGCCGTCGCCGATCATGTTAATAACACGGAGGCTTATCTTACGGTGTTCGCCCTGGTGAACAAAGGCAATGAGGTACTTTTGGATCTGTTAGGAGCTTAAACGGATAGGGCATTTAGGGGCTTTGGTTAGATAATCCGCCATCACAAAAGGCTTCCAATAGAAGAAACTCGAATGGATCATTAGCCGACAAAAGGACACGCCAATGTGACCAAGCGAATGGTCAAAACGCCCAAGCTGTATTTTTTTTGATAAGGGTCTGGCAGCTTAATTGACCAAATGGCGGGCGCGATGCTCGGGACCTGG
>JBEIRQ010000151.1:0-4690 GCA_040375885.1 Methylococcus sp. | reverse complement strand
TTCTTGGCGTCCCAACAGAAACCCTCACACTGTTGAAAAAACTATCATTGGCCCAAATCCACGAACTGGCCCACTCCCATCTCCTTTGTTTCGGGTGTCGTCTCACCCCTCAGGTTCTGAGAGACTATCTACAGCACCCACCCGAGGCTGGTTCCAATGAAATCCTTCAATGGCAATGGTTAACCACGGCGACGGAGGTACATTGAGATGGCCTTGACCTCACTGTTAAGACACGAACGACGGGCGTTAGCCATGAAACTGGTTGATCGAGAGCTTCGAACATCACCCGTTCATGCCCTGACGGGACTTCCAGAACCTGAGATCAGAAGCCTGTTTAAAATGAAACATGACCGATCGCCCCCCTCTGGTCCCATGCCGAATTCATCCTCATTCTTCACTTCTCGGAGAAATCAGGCTGAAGTCACCCTGTTTGGCGCTCTCTACCGGCATCTGGGTGGCAAGAGAATTCATCGACAGTTATCTGCTGAGATATTGATGAAGGCCCATGACCTTTATAAGGAAATCCAGCCTGAGGTTGGGAGCAGGAAGGGCCTAGACTTTACCGACGCTTGGGTGATCGCGCGTGATCTCAAATCAGGAGCGACGCGATTTGTGCCTTGCCGGCACTGTGGCCTTGATTATCTGATCGCTGATGAGTCCGATATTCCACCAAATTGTCCATTCTGTTTCTTTAGACGACTCAGAAAACAAAAGCAGGGTCAAAGAGCGCTCCTGGTAGAGTCCACGGAAGTGGTGTAAATCTCGGGTAAGGGATGGGAGGCCATCGTGAATTCCGGTAAGGTTGAAAGTACGAAAGACAACCTGAAAGGAGTGATGACGATGGCCGACAACAGCATGGCATTTTTAGAGGCGCTAGGAAACTCTGGCGGTGAGGATTTTTTGAAGTCCCTTGCCGAGCGAGTACTAGAGCAGCTGATGGACTTTGAGGTGACAAACCGACTGGGTGCGTCCAAGCATGAGCGGGCTGACCAGCGAGAAGGCTACCGCAATGGTTATCGAGAGCGGCCTTTGCATACGCGCTTAGGGACGTTGGATGTCCGGGTTCCTAAGTTACGCCAAGGCACGTATTTTCCGAGCTTTCTTGAGCCGAGGCGGCTGACAGGGAAAGCGTTGACGGCGGTGATCCAGGAAGCTTGGATTGGTGGAATGTCGACCCGAAAGGTCGATGATCTGGTTCAGGCGCTGGGGATGACGGGGATTTCCAAGAGCCAGGTGTCGTCGCTGTGTCAGGAGATTGATGAGCGTGTTGACTCCTTTTTGACGCGACCGATTGAGGGAGAGTGGCCTTATTTGTGGCTGGACGCGACCTATCTGAAAGTCCGTAAAGGGGGCCGTGTGGTTTCGGTCGCTGCAATAATCGCTTGTGGCGTGAACCAAGAGGGCCGACGGGAGATTCTCGGGCTGGGCCTTGGGGAGTCTGAAGCTCAGATGTTCTGGGTGGACTTTCTGAGGAGCCTTCGACAACGCGGATTGACGGGATTGAAACTGGTGATCACTGACGCCCATGAGGGCCTTAAGGGGGCGATCTCCCAAGTGTTTACAGCCACCTGGCAGCGCTGCCGAGTTCATTTTATGCGTAACTTGGCGGTAACGGTCCCGAAGACGCAGCAGGCCATGGTGACAACGCTGGTTCGTCAGGTCTTTGTGCAACCTGACGCTGAGAGTGCCAGCAAAGCATGGCGACGGGTCGCCGATGAACTACGGGAGCGATTTCCGAAGGCTGCACTCTTAATGGATCAGGCAGAATCTGATGTTTTGGCGCACCTCCATTTCCCGGCACCTCACCGAGTCAAGCTGCACTCTACCAACACGCTTGAGAGGCTCAACAAAGAAGTGAAGCGACGAGCTAATGTGGTGGGGATCTTCCCGAATGAAGCGAGTATCCGCCGACTCATCGGTGCGGTGTTGATGGAGCAGAACGAGGAATGGCAATTGCAGCATCGGTATTTGCCGCAGCATACGATGCTGGAAACAATCGGCGAAGGCAAGGAGGAAATTGATCTCCTGCCGGCCGCTTAAGAAGTTTTAATCGAACCGGAAGTCAGCCAGAGAAATTACACCACCTTGGCGGACGCTACCGCGCTCCTTGAGGTCAAAGCTTAGCCACTGGAGCATTTGCGAGGGATGGGGCGATGGCACCATCCCTCGACCTAAGTCGCCCCTTGATTGATGGTATCTTCGGCACTTCATTTGTGGCTTAATGGTCGAAAGGGTGTTGACGAATGCGTGATCACCCAGAGTGTTATTCCGCACGATCAGAAGGCCGAGGTATTCGATGCAACAACAAGCCGCAGTCCGCTTGACGACAAAGGGACTTTCGATCCATCACCCCATGTTATTCAGCCAGGGTGGGCAGAAGTTGTTGCGCGAATTTACTCATCGCGCTTTTACCCATTATGGGACCCACAGGGTGACCATTAGCCCTCAATTGGGCCGTGCCGAAATTACCTTCAATGGCGATGAAGATGTGGCGGCTCATGCGCCTCCGTTGATCGATCTTTTTTCGGACATCAATGATTCCGCGCCATCAGGCCATGATCTCCCCCGGTGGCCATGGGGCAGACCAGTCCAATTGACCCGTTGGCGGGGCGTTGTAACCACCTTGCCTTTAAAGGAGCATCGTTCAGGCTGGGTTTCGGTGAATCTTGGCGGCCGTGCAAGAGCAGCGTTTCCTATTAATCATTTTCCAGAGCGGCTTCGGGGCCTGCCAGGAGTCATTCAAGCAAGGGCGTCGCTGGTTGGGGCCGTGATACATGTCCGAATTGATGAAGCCGCCCATCCCTTGGTATGGATCCGCACCCTCGAAGATTTGGTCGGGGCCCATGGCGATACCACGTGTCCGATGGTCCCTACGCCGAAGTCCCCCTTTGCAACCGCCCATTTGAATCTCGCTCTTTGTACCGCGGGGCAGTTCATGTTTCCCGTGATCCTGCCCGTCGCCTCCGGTGTCCTGATCATCACCCGCTATCCCCATCTGAAGGAAGCGGCGCGTGAATTTCGTAAAGGACGCATTGGCGCGCCGGCGTTTGGAACGGTGGTATTGGCCTGTTCGGTGGCAGGGGCAGCCCCTTTTGCATCCGCGCTTGCTGAATGGCTCGGTACATTCTGGCAGAGGTCTTGGCGCCGAGATATCGTTCGCCAAACTCGAACGCTCCTTGAAGATCTTAATCGTGACCCGCTCCTCGAGGGAGAGGGTGACTCGATTTCATCAACCTCTAAAGGGCAGGAGGGAACCTTGAGGCTTGAGCCTGGTGATCTTTTGCCGGTGGATGCGCGTATCGTTTCTGGAGAGATCTTAGTCCAGGATGCGCTCCGAGATTTTGGTCCTTTTAGGACGACCCGAAAATCAGCCGGTGATCTCCTTGAAAGTGGCCACCGGCTTCTAGCCGGTGAGGCGATTGTGGCGCCGTTTCATGCAAAAGGTTCATCCCGTCTTGAATACGTTACCGAAGTGATCAGGACGTTACCTGAACGGATCGCACATGATCCTAGACTTCGCATCGAAGCCCGCCGTCTTGCCGATAAATCGGTGGCCCCAAACCTCGCCATCGCAGGGGCTGCATTGGCGACGGGTGGCCTCCATATGGCCAGCGCTGTGCTCCACCAAGATTGGATCAACGCACCATTCATTGCGGCTCCGACGGAGTTTTTCGATGATCTCCGCTCAGCTCTTCGTGAAGGCGCTCTGATCAAAACACCCGCCGCCTTGCTTGCTTTAGCTGAATGCCAGTTGCTTATCCTTGACTCTCGACTCCCGTTTCTTAGTCAAGGAGGCCTTGAAGTCGTCTCCGTGGACACCCATCTGATGAATCCTAAGGAAGTGCTGACCCTCGCTGCCGCAGCGGCTGAGTTTCTCGGCGACCATCGGGCCGATGCTCTCAGAACCGCGGCCCGTGAGGCTAAAGTCGAGGTGACACCGGCTTCTTTGATTGATTTCAATCAGGAGGTTATTGCGACTCGAATAGGGCTGCAGACGGTGATCCTTCGCAATGTGGAGGGTCTGCATCAAACTCTGTCACCTGATCTCGAGGTGGTAGTGGATGGTCAAAGAGCCTTTTTCGTTCGTTTTGGCGCGACCAAAGGATCTGCTGCCCACCCTATCCTTAAGCATCTCGCGGCCCAAGGACTCCGGCCGGTCCTCCATGGCAGCAATGACCCGGATACCCTTGCACTTGGAGAAATGCTAGGGGTAGAAGTCATCGCACCATCCCTTGAAGGTGAAACTTTGGGCCACTTCATTAGAAAGCTGGACCAGGAAGGGTATCGGTGCGCTTTTCTGACGAACCCTGAGGCTGAAAAACCGCTCACGGCATTGGCACATGTTGTCCTGACTGCGGGAGGGCCAAAGGGCGATCATGAGGATAGCCAAATTCTTCTCCTCGATGAATCCTTGGATGCCTTGCCTCATTTGTTGGAACTTGGAAGAAGTCATGCGGGTAAAGTCTTCAAAGCAACCTCAAAGACCATACCGGCCAATCTTCTTTGTATTGCAGGGGCCTTCACTGGGACCCTCAACGGAACGACGTCGACCATGCTCGCTCATTCAGGCGTCATGGCCGTTACGGCTTCCCAAAAACGGCTTCTGGCCCGGGGCAGAACCTCAACGACATCCTAAGTCTTTTCATGAATGACTCTTCCTCTCTTCTTATTTTGAAGAGACAGCGCCCGT
>JBEIRQ010000192.1:0-3736 GCA_040375885.1 Methylococcus sp. | reverse complement strand
TTCAAGTTGAGCAATATGGGCCAGGAGGGGCGCCATTTGGCGTCTTGGGACCGTTCCATCCATGCAATAGTATTCGGGAGCAACGCGGCCTGCGGCGGGACATGCATTTTTTCGACCACTCCAAATCCGCTGCCGCTCCTCTTCGGTCTCTGAGACTACGAGAGACCTCGACCCATTGCGTAAGAGAATCTCTTTGATCTCGGCGATTTCCTCATCCACTTCGGTCATGGACCCATCGGATTCAACCAGTAAGATGGCCGCGGCCTCACAGTCATAGCCGGCATGCCCAAAATCTTCCACCGCACGGGTGGCCGCCTGATCCATCATTTCAAGTCCTGCTGGAATGAGACATGAGGAAATGATCGCGGCGACAGCGTTGGCACAGGTTTCGATGGAATCGAAGCTGGCCATCACCACCTTGGCATGGGTCGGTCTAGGTAAAAGGCGCACCGTGACCTCTGTCACAATCATCAGCATCCCTTCACTCCCGATGAGGAGCGGGAGGAGATCAAGACCTTGGGAGTCGGGTGCTTGTCCTCCGCATTCAAAGACCTCTCCTGATGAAAGAATGCCTCGGACCCCTAGAACATTATGGAGGGTCAACCCATATTTAAGGCAATGGACCCCGCCGGAGTTTTCGTTGACATTACCCCCAATGGTGCAGGCGATCTGGGAGGATGGATCTGGGGCATAGAAAAGTCCATGGGGGAAAGCGGCTTCACTGATCGCAAGGTTACGGACGCCTGGCTCAAGAATAGCGATGGCGGCTTCAGGGTCCATCGCTAGGATGCGATTCATTCTTGCAAGGGACAGGACAATGCCTTCTCTAATGGGGCGGGCGCCCCCTGAGAGACCGGTTCCGGCCCCTCGAGGGACAATCGGTATCTGCCGCTGTTGGCACAAATTAACAATCGCGACGATCTGATCTTCACCGTTCGGCAGAACCACGACTCTAGGGGTCTCCCGATAAGCCGTCAGGGCGTCGCTGGCATAAGCCCTCGTCTCTTCAGGTTCATGCAGCACCCACTCAGGCCCCACAATCTCAATCAGGGCCTCGATGAGGTCTTCTGCATCCATCATGTCGGGAGGATGATTCATGGGCCCTGGCTTTTTCCTCGCTCAAATTAAAGGGGATGGAGGGAACAGCTGAGTCGTGTTCCAACATCGATGAAGCGCACTTGATCTTGGAGTATAAGATTCCAACGATGTTACTGCGCTAGAAATCTTTGAAACGTCATCAATGTTGAGGATGTGCGGGAAGCCATACCCCTGTGTAATAGACGTGTGCTGGTCCGCCGTCGCATCCTAGAGCGATTGGTTTATCGGGGGGTGAGCCCTTTGCACTTATAGGGCCGACCAGCACACCCCAAGGAATCACCCGCCAAGGTGATCCAGGGCTGCCGGAGCCGCCCCTTCCTGGAGCATCAGGAACTCAAGGTCACTTTAACGCCTGCCATGAGCTCCCTTCCATCGTCGATATCCCAAGGCCAAAAAGACGAGAGCAAAGATCATCACAACTCGTGACCCCTGGTTGAGGGTTGGTATAGGTGCAGGAGAAGGATCAGGGGATACCGTAGGACTCACCGAAACTCGGCTCTGACTGTTGCTCCCATTGGGATCTGGCACATCGCTGTAACTCACAGCGGCTAGATTTTCATAGCCACCGGATCCGAGGACCAAGGCATTGATGACCAAGGTAGCACTTCCTTGGTTATTCAGCGTTCCAAGACTCCATTGCCCATTGGATGGATTGAAAGTCCCTTGGCTGGGTGTCGCGCTGACATACGAAAAGCCACTCGGGAGATTATCGAGTATCGTGATTTGATTCGCTTGGCTCGGGCCATTATTGAAGGCGGTCACCCTAAATTCGACCATCGAGCCGATGCTCGGAGTCTGGGTATTTACCGTCTTCGTCAGGGCAATATCGGCGCTTTGGGGGCCGATCGCGACCTGACTCTCAAGGCTCGTTCCATCCGGTGTCGGCTGGTCACTGTGCGCCAATGAAACGGTATTGACGTAGCGACCTGTTCCATTGACCGTCGCATTCAGCTGAAGGCTCTGCGTCGCGCCATTGGCAAGAAACCCGATATTCCATAACCCGCTGGCCACATCATAGGAGGCCCCTCCAGAAGGGGTAGCACTAACCAACGTAAAGCCTGAAGGCAAAGATTCAAACAACGTCACACCCGAAGCTTGATTAGGCCCATAGTTGGTGACCTTGAGCGTAAAGGCCACCTGGCTTCCAACCGAAGGATTCGATTGGTCGACCACTTTGGTGATCCGAAGATCTGCACTGATCGGGCCTACATCCGCCTCACTGGCATTATTACCACTGAAAGGATCCGGTTGATCCGCATGGCTGATAAAAATGCGATTGGCATAGGCACCGGTTGGTTTGACCGTGGCATTGATCCTGAGGGTGGCATTTGATCCCAGCGGCAAGGATCCGACGGTCCATTGACCATTTTGGCCATCATAGGAGGTTCCGGTGCTGGCCACGGCACTCACGAGTGTGAAACCCGAAGGAATCTCATCAATGAGGTTGACGCCACTCGCCGCATTAGGACCTTTATTGGTGACCACCATTATGAACTGAACCCGATCCCCCACTTGAGGATTCGGGTTATCCACCTGTTTGGTCACAGAAAGGTCCGAACTAATGGGGCCTATGCTGACCCTGCTGACATTATTGAAATCATCAGGGTCCGGCTGATCCGCATGGCTGATACTGACGACATTCTCGTAAGATCCAGAGCCATTCACGGTGGCGGTAATGATCAAACGCGCCAGTTCACCATTATCAAGGCTTCCAAGCGTCCACTGGCCGGTCAATGGGTCATAGGTGCCCACACTCGGCGCTGCACTGGAATAGGTGTAACCGCTCGGAAGGATATCCAGCAGGTTGATGTGGGTCGCCCGATTGGGACCATTATTAACCACATCGATCGTGAAATGGACCGTGCCGCCAACAGTGGGCCGCGCATTATCGACCTGTTTTTGGACCTCAAGATCGGCGCTTTGGGGGCCTACCGCCACATCGCTTCGATTATTAGAGGCATCGGGATCTGCCTGATCACTTTGGAAAACGTTCGCGCTATTTGAAAAAATACCGGATGGATTGACCGTCGCGTTCACCCTTAGGGTGGCACTGCTGCCATTTAGAAGACTCCCAACCGTCCAAAGCCCATTCGTTTGATTGTATTGGGTTCCAGCCGTCGGCACGGCACTTAGATAGGTAAAGCCACTCGGGAGAAGATCCTTAATAACCACGCCGGTGGCTGCTGAGGGGCCTCGATTGGTGACGATCACTTGGAAGGATACGGTATCGCCGACCAAAGGCTCCGCCTTATCCACCTGTTTTAAGACGTTGAGATCGGCACTGATGGGGGCCGTCGTCACGGAGCTGGTGTTATCACCAGTATCAAGATCCGGCTGATCGCTGTGGGTCACGCTGGCCGTGTTGCTATAGGGCCCAGTAGGATTAACGGTCGCCGTCAATCGAAGTGTCGTGCTGTTACCCTTTAAAAGGCTACCAATCGCCCATTCCCCCGTTGAAGGGGTATAGGTGCTTCCGGTTCCAGCCTGGGAGGAGACTAACTGATACCCATTCGGCAGAAGGTCCGTCACGACGACACCGGTGGCATCCGAAGGTCCCTGATTGGTCGTTACCACCGTAAAGACAACGGTCCCATTCACAAGGGGACTGGGGTTATCCACTTGTTTCGTGACAGCAATA
>JBEIRQ010000144.1:0-4867 GCA_040375885.1 Methylococcus sp. | reverse complement strand
TCGATCGATCCGCTCCTCAAGCGTGCCCATGGTAATGAACTTATGGACAAAGACATTCTTCCTCTGACCGATCCTAAAGGCCCGGTCAGTCGCCTGATCCTCAACCGCCGGGTTCCACCAGCGATCAAAATGAAAAACATGGTTGGCCTTCGTGAGGGTAATCCCAACCCCACCGGCTCGAAGCGATAAAAGAAACACCCCGGGACCTGTTTCAGGATCCTGAAACTCAGCGATCATTCGTTCCCGCTTAGCGGCAGGAACGCCCCCATGAAGATAAAAGACCGGGCAATCAAGTCGCTCCCGAAGGTGCCGCTCAAGATGGCCGCCGATTTCTGCGAACTGGGTAAAGACCAGCGCGGATTCTCCCTCTCCTATGACATCGGAAAGCATATCTGAAAGCCGTTCAAGCTTCGGTGAACGATCCCCACTAAAACGACTGCCATCATGTAGAAACTGTGCGGGGTGATTACAGATCTGCTTCAAACGGGTGAGGGTTGAGAGAATGAGACCCTGCCGGCTCATACCATCGGCATCGCCAAGACGCTGCTCGACATCTTTGACCACCGCCTCATAAAGCGAGGCCTGCTCCTTGCTGAGATGGCAAAACTGTCGGTTCTCTAATTTCTCAGGGAGATCCCGGATGATCTCGGGATCGGTCTTCACCCGCCTTAAGACAAATGGCTCGATCAGCCTTTTAAGCATATCCGCTCGCCGCGGGTCATTATCCCGCTGAATAGGAAGTTCATAACGCTGACGGAATTGAGCCTGTTTGCCAAGATAGCCAGGATTTAAGAAATTGAAGATCGACCAGAGATCCAGTAATCGGTTTTCGACCGGCGTCCCAGTGAGGGCCAGGCGATGATCGGCCTGCATTTTGAGAACCGCCCGACTTTGGGCTGATGCCGGGTTCTTGATGTTCTGGGCTTCATCAAGAACCACCCGGCGCCAGCGGATGGCCGAGAGGATCTTTTCATCGCGTCGAGCGAGGGCATAAGAGGTGATCACCACGTCCGCCTCAAGACAAGCCGCTTCAAAGGCTTCTGCATCGCGGACCCTGACCGTCCCGTGGTGAATAAAAGCTCGAAGATTCGGCGTAAAGCGCTCCATCTCCTTCTTCCAGTTACCGATCACGGAGGTCGGCGCGATCAGTAAGGTCGGTTTTAATGTCGATCCTCCCTGTCGCTCCTCGAGGAGGCGGGCCAGCACCTGAACCGTCTTGCCAAGACCCATGTCATCCGCAAGACAGCCATTGAGGCCAAGACGTTCGAGAAAACAAATCCAAGCGAGCCCCCGCTTCTGGTACTCCCTCAGTTGGGCCATCAGGCCTTTGGGGTTGTCGAGGGGCTCCAACTGACGATGATCATTTAATTTTGACATCATCTCCGCAAGCGCGTGATGCGGCTCGACCTCAAAAAAATCAACATCCTCGGCCGTCTTTCGCATGAGATCAGGGAGACTCAGTCCCTCACCATCGTCCCGGTGACGCTGCCAAAATTCGAGCATCTCGCGCATTTTTTCACGGTCGAGGGCTAACCATTGGCCTCTGAATCGAACTAATGGCGACTTACTTTCAACCAGCTGCGCCCACTCTGTCTCAAGGACCGTTTCATCCCCAAGGGCTAAATCGTAGCGATAAGCCATCAGATGCTGGAGGTCCATCGCATTGCGCCGGTTTGCACCAGAAGGGGATGCCCCAGAGGCCTTGAGACGGATCTTCGCTCGCCGGCGTCCCTGGGGGGTCCACCAAGCAGGGACCAGCACGGTAAAACCCGCATCCTCCAACACCCAAGCATCTTCCTTCAAAAAGGCGAACGCCTCCTCAAGGCTGAGATCTATCCCTGAGGGCTGGGGTTCATCAAGGCCCTCCCAAAGCGGGGGATAAATGCGTGCCGCCTGTCCCAAGGCCAGAAGGAGATTTTGATCGAACCCCCGGCCGCACAACGCCCGGAAAGCTTTCTGGTCCTTGGGATCGAGCACCCAGTAGCGTGATAAAGGAATCTGGAGGGAAGGGTCCTTCCTTGGCGCGATCAGAAGATCAAGGCGCCAAGGATCATATTCGGTCTCAGCTTCTTGAAGCTTCAACAGCAAAGTGAATCCCGCCTCTCCCCGGCGGGCGGCAAGCTTTCGGCGCCAGCTCTGCCATTCATGATAGAGCGCAAGGCCATCATCGCTCATGAAGGGCTGCCGGGAGGGGAGTTCCTGACGCGCCGCATCAATCAGCGATCCCCGAATCCTCCGATCCAGTTTCGTACTGACTGAACCTTTAGTGACGACCTGCTGGACCAGTACCTCCGCACAATGTTTGAGAAGACTGCTTTTCTCGTAGGGGACACCACCGCCATACTGACAACCCTCAGGCATCAGTAATAAGGCCTCCTTGAGAAGGTGCTCATAATCATCAGAAACAATCTCCCAACCCGCATGGAGCTCATGTCCCTCTGGTTCTATGGCGCGGTAAAGAAGACTCGGGATATAACGGTCGCGCAGAATGATGGACTTGATGTTCTGGCTAAAGTAATGCCAAAAGAGAAGATCTGATCCGGGCCTGACCTCAGAACCACAACAAAAGGCCAAAAATCGAAGGTCACCGAGTTGGCTGATCGGCCTCACCTGACGATAGGCGTCCACCTCATAAAGGCCCAAAGCGGCCTCTTCAGGAGGGGCTTCATGATCCTTTTCATATTCAGGGGCTGGCCATGGACCATCGAGCACGGTTGGAAGCGCCACCGATTGAACCCCAAAATGAAATCGGCGCTCATAGGCAGAGACCGTAAGACCCAGCATTCCCTCGAGAAACTCAATGAGATCGGTCTTTGGAAGATGCCGGGGATGCTGCAAGGGGGTAAGGCCTTCCCGAACCACATCGTCTTCGACCCACAACCAGAAATCGCCCCCCTGGATGAAGTCATCGGTGGGCTCTGGGACCCAGGAACAGTGGAGGACTTTCATCAAGAAGAATCTTAAGAGGCCAAAATCCGCTATTGTAACGGGTCTAAGCCAAGATCAACCGGTCACGATCCAGTGAAGGCTCAAGAACCTCCATCAATTGGTCATAAAGCCCATGTGTCTTGCCGTTCCAGGACAAATCCAAAACATCGTAGAATCCAAAGATGCGCCAACGACCGCTCGGGTCGTCTTTGGTGGCATGTCAACTGACGTCTCCCTCGCCTTCACGCCTGAGGCAAACGTTGGGGATTATGTGATCGTCCATGCAGGGTGTGCGATTGCCCTGCTGGATGAGGTCGAGGCAATTGAAACCCTTGAGGCATTTCGCGCCCTCGGTGAAAGCGTCGCTTCGGCCGAACCCTCATGACGACCCCTCGAGATTTTCGGCAACCGGCCCTGGTTCTAAAGCTTAGGGAAGCCATGGCCCAAAGGGTGACCCGCCCCTGGACCTTGATGGAGGTCTGCGGCGGCCAAACCCATAGCATTCTCCGCTATGGCCTCGATCGGCTGCTCCCAGAGGGGACGGAACTCCTTCATGGCCCAGGATGCCCCGTCTGCGTCACCCCGAGCGAGGGGATCGACCGCGCTATCGCCTTGGCCCTTCAGCCACAAACCATCATGACCAGCTTTGGCGACATGCTGAGGGTGAGAGGTTCGACCACGGATCTTCTTTCGGCTCGGGCTGAGGGCGGGGATGTGAGAGCTCTTTTAAGCCCTCTTGAGGCCCTTAGAATCGCAGTCGAAAATCCCAAGAAGGAGGTCGTCTTCTTTGCCGTCGGCTTTGAAACCACCGCGCCATCGACGGCGATGGCGGTTTCAGAAGCGAAGCGCCGTGGAATCGATAATTTTTCCCTCTTGGTTCGTCATGTTCGGGTTGCACCCGCCATGGAGGCATTGCTCCTTGACCCTCTCTCTCGGATGGATGGATTTCTGGCAGCAGGGCATGTGGCTACCGTCATGGGGACCCGTGAAATCAATGACATCGCCCATCGCCACCAGATTCCGATCGTCGTCACAGGCTTTGAACCCATCGATCTCCTTGGGGGAATTTACCAATGCCTGAGTCATCTTGAAGAGGGGCGCTACGGGGTCATGAACGCCTATCGGCGCGCGGTGAAAGAAGAGGGCAACATCCCTGCTCAAACCTTGATCAAAGAGGTTTTCGACGTAATCGATCTCCCTTGGCGTGGCCTAGGAATGATCCCGAATGGAGGATATTGCCTAAGCCCTGCCTTTAGGGATTTCGATGCGGAAGTTCGCTTTTCATGGGGCCCTCAACCAGCGGATCTTCAAACCTCCTGCCGAAGCGGCGACGTCCTTCGAGGGATCATCAAACCCGATCTTTGTCCCGCCTTTGGCATGTCATGTACCCCGGAACATCCCCTGGGGGCGACCATGGTTTCAGGGGAGGGCGCCTGTGCCGCGTATTTTCACTACCGAGGATGAGGACTTGCCTTCTCTAAGGCGTCGGATTGATAACGCCGATAGCGGGCCATAAAAAGGGTGGTCAAAAGAGCGATTAGAAGCCCTCCAAAGGCACCGCCCATGATCGCCGGAAGAAAGGGGATCTTTCGCTGGACGCTCCGGGACAATTCCGGCATCTGATTCGAAAAACGGGATTCAATGGCGACAAGATCCCCATGAATCCGCTCAACCGCTGATCGTCGAACCCAATCGCTTTGGGGGATCTCGACCGAAAGGCCGTCGTAGATGACCTGAAGCTTTGTCAGCAATGTAAGGCCATCGGCCGCCTTATTCTCATCCAACGTGGGTTTGGCTGCAACCACAAAGCGGTCAAGGAGATCATTCCTGATAGCGGCCTACTCTACTCTCTTCCGACTCTCTTTAATGCTATCCACTTCTAACTTCATGGCATTCAATTGGGTATCAAGGGGAAGGAATTTGGCATCCCCATTTCTGA
>JBEIRQ010000081.1:0-7062 GCA_040375885.1 Methylococcus sp. | reverse complement strand
GTCCACGTCATGAAGCCCCAGATCAGGGACTTCTATCAACTCGAAAAGCTTTGGCAGGGTGAAACGGTGCCACCCCATATGGGTTTGCCATCCTCTCCGGCCATTGAACGCTGGATGCGGTGATCGTGGGGTTATGCGGAGGCCTCTCGGAGACAGGTCTTCATTTCTAATCAGCTGGCACCTTTTCGGTCTCGATGATTTCTGAACATCAGCGCTGGACACCGACTCGTCTCAGAGATCGCCTGGTCTTGCCGATCTCCCTAGTGATTCTCGTGACCTTGGTTGGAACCGCCGGTTACTATGGGCTTGGACAGCGACAGGATGCGACGCTGTTGGATGCGCTCTTTATGACCATCATCACCATTACCACCATTGGGTATGGGGAGGTGATCCATCTTGATGAAGCCGGTCGGGTTTTTACTATCTTTATCGCTATCACCGGGATTGGCAGCCTTTATTATTCCTTGACCGTCACGATGGATTATCTGGTGATGGCCCGTATTGCTGATCCCCTTGGAATCAAAAAGATGCAACGAGAAATCAGTACCCTAAAGGATCACATCATTGTGGCGGGATTGGGACGCGTTGGTCGTCAGGCGGCGAAGGAGCTTTGGGATGCGGGGGCACCTTTTGTCCTCATTGATCCAAAACCTGAAGCGCTAACCTTTGCGGTTCAGCAGGGTTATCTCATGGTCCAGGGCGATGCGAGCGATGACAGTGTCCTTGAGAGTGTTGGTATTCAGAAAGCCAAAGGACTGATTGTCACGAGCGGTGATGATGCGGTCAATATCTACATTGTCTTGTCAGCCCGTGTCCTTAATCCCGATCTATTTATCATCTCGCGGGCGGTCGTCGAGTCAAGTATCCCCAAGTTGACCCGAGCCGGTGCCAATCGTGCCCTCAGTCCCCATGCGATCGGTGGACGCCGCTTGGCGCATTTGATTTTGAGTCCAACCGTCGTTGATTTCTTTGAGACGGTGATTTCAAAAGGCGATGAACGGATTAATCTTGAAGGGATTGAGGTTCGAGAAGATTCCCCCATCGTTGGGAAGACGATCGCGGAGCTCAAACTGAGGGAGCACTCAGGGGCTAATATCCTGGTGATTCTTCGAGGTGGCGAGGTTCTTCCGAATCCGGATGATCGAGTGACGTTGACCGCAGGCGATCAGCTCCTGGCGCTCGGCACCTCATCTCAGCTGAGCGGGCTTGAGGAGCAAGTGGGGCCGCTCAGTTGAAGGGGAGTGGGACTGTGCTGATCGCTTCATCGCCTTTGATGGCATAGTCCAAAACCACCTGGCCTTTGATCAGATGTTCTTGGATGATGCGTTCAAGAACATCAGGTCGACAGGAGTGATACCAGACTCCCTCGGGATAGACGACGGCGATGGGGCCTTTGAGACAAAGCCTCAAGCAATTGGCCTTGGTTCGTGCGATTTTCCCTGATTTTGACAGACCAAGCTCATCCAGCCGCCGCTTGAGGTACTCCCAGGCCTCAAGGCCCTGGTCAAGGTCACAGCACTTTGGCTTGGTTTGGTCGGCGCAGAGAAAAATATGGCGCTCGTTGTGCTGGAGTTGAAGAGCATGGGCGACTTTCTTTAGGGCTTTTAGGTCTTCGGCTTCTGGTGGGGGGGTCAACATGGGGCTTTTCATCCGCTGGGTGTCCTAGACTCGCGATATAATCTCTACTTTTTATCTGCCATTCAATGACCGAGCTTCAAACCGAACTGGAGCGGCGCCGGACTTTTGCGATCATCTCGCATCCCGACGCTGGTAAAACCACCCTCACCGAGAAGCTGCTTCTCTTCGGCGGCGCGATTCAGCTTGCAGGCTCTGTAAAGGGCCGCAAAGCCGCGCGTCATGCCACCTCTGACTGGATGGAGATGGAGAAGCAGCGTGGTATTTCGGTAACCACTTCCGTCATGCAGTTCGAGCACCGCGGTAAGATTTTCAATCTTCTTGATACCCCAGGCCATGAAGACTTTTCCGAAGATACCTACCGGACGTTGACGGCGGTTGATTCGGCGCTGATGGTCATCGACAGTGCCAAAGGTGTCGAGGAGAGGACCATCAAGCTCATGGAGGTCTGTCGTCTTCGTGATACCCCCATTCTAACCTTCGTGAATAAGTTGGACCGAGAAGGCCGCGAGCCTATCGAGCTGCTTGATGAGGTGGAACGCATCTTAAAGATCCAGTGTGCTCCGATGACCTGGCCGATTGGGATGGGGAAGCGCTTTAAGGGGGTCTATCACCTCTATCGCAATGCAGTTCAACTGTTTTCTCCCTCCCATGGTGATCGCATCATCGAAGGTGAAATGATTGAAGGACTTGATAATCCGAGGCTCGATGAGATTCTCGGCGATCAGGCCGATGAACTTCGCCTTGAAATTGAGCTGGTGCAAGGGGCCAGCCATACCTTTGATCATGAGGCTTATCTCAGGGGTGAACAGACCCCCGTTTTTTTTGGTTCCGGCATCAATAATTTTGGCGTGATCGAGCTCCTCGATGCGTTTGCCGACTATGCGCCGGGCCCCAAGGCCCGATCGGCCCGGGAGCGCCCTGTGGATCCTGGCGAAGAAAAATTCAGTGGTTTTGTCTTCAAAATTCAGGCGAATATGGACCCTGCTCATCGCGACCGGATCGCTTTCCTCAGGATTTGTTCTGGGAAGTACATCAAGGGCATGAAAATGCAGCATGTGAGGACGCAGAAGACGGTCCAGATCGCTAATGCCTTGACCTTTCAAGCCGACAGTCGGGTGAATGTCGAGGACGCCTTTCCTGGCGATATTATCGGTCTTCACAATCACGGCACGATTCAGGTGGGTGACACCTTCACCCAGGGTGAAACCCTCAAATACGAAGGGGTACCCTACTTTGCCCCTGAACTTTTTAGGCGGGTGGTCCTCAAGGATCCCCTCCGCGGCAAGGCCTTACAGAAGGGCCTCCAGCAGCTGACGGAAGAGGGCGCAACGCAGTTGTTTAAGCCAATGAAAAACAATGATCTCATCCTCGGGGCCGTCGGTGTGCTGCAGTTCGATGTCACGGCTTTTAGGTTAAAGTCGGAATATAACGTCGAGTGCATCTACGATGCGGTTCCTGTGACGACCGCACGATGGGTGACCTGTGATGACCCCAAAATGCTCGAAGACTTCAAACGCAAGGTCTTTGAAAATCTTGCAGAAGATGGCAGTGGCTATCTGGTCTATCTTGCAACCAGTCGCGTTAATCTCTCTCTCGCTCAGGAGCGCTGGCCTGAGGTTCGTTTTAGTTCGACCCGGGAGCTCTAAATGACGAGCCTCTTTTCAGGCGGCCCGGTTGATCGACGGGCTCCTGGCCCTTTGAGGGATCCTTGATGGGGTCACGGCCAGCACCATGAATCCCAAAAACTGGAAGAGGCCGGTCGCTTCTTTGAAGAAGAACGCCAATCCGATCCCCATCAGCAGAAAAAGTCCGAGGGTCCGCCAACCTTGAAGTCCCATATCCCGGAGCCTTTTAGCCGAGAGATTCATGTGAATAAAGGTCAGAAGAAGGCCAATGGCCAGCATGGCGATAAACCCAGGTGTGGTTAGATGATCATGAACGTATTGACGAGCCATCAGGGGATCCTGACTCATGAGCCAAGCGGCGCCTCCCATCGTCAGCGCGATGATCACCATCGCAAGGGCAGCAATCACGCTGGCGAAGATTGAAAATCCAAGAAACGGAAGACGCTTAAGGCGCCCAGTTGTCCTTTCCCCGAAAAGAATTCGAAGGGTCTGAGAAGGCCGCCGATCACCCAGACTCACGTCGCCTCCGGGGAGGTTTTTTTCAGCCATTGAAGGGCGAGGGAAGGATATAGAACGACCGTGAGAAGGGCCGCTCCGATGAGCCCTGCAGCCGTTTCGCTTCTCATGACGCCATTGTTCATACCGATGTCGGTAATCGCGATGACCAAAGGCAGGGTCGTCGCGCTGGCATATGCGAAGGGCATCCACTGGTGCCGATCAAGAATCTCTCGGTAGAGAATCAGAGGAGCGCCACGGACGATCAGGAAGAGGATCATGAATAGGGGGATTCGGGCCAAGGCAGAACCCGATTCTAAAAGCCCACTCATATCAAATTTGATGCCGGTGACGATGCTGAAAAAAGGGATGAATAATCCGAATCCGAGGGATTCGAGGCGCCCGCGAAGTTCGTCATCGGCCTCCTTACTCAGAAGGCCCACGATAACGCCGGCGGCAAGTGCGCCAAGAATGGATTCAAGCCCCAGTTTATTTGATAGTAAAAGCAGCAGGCCCAGTAAGAGGATCGCCAGGCGAATCGGAAGCTGGCCACTGGTGTGCATGTGCTTTTGGAGGATAGCGATGATCTGCGGCGGCTGAACCCTCAAAGCCAGAAGGGTAGCACCGATGAGGGCTCCAATGAAGGCGCCGATCAAAAGAACATCAAGGGGCCCCCCGAGACCCTCGCTACTTAAGGCCAGAGAAATGATGACAATTGGGCCGATTTCGCCCATCGCTGCGGCGGCCACGGTCAGAATCCCAAAGGGGGTTTCAATTTCTTCAGCATCTCTTAAAGCGGGCAGCAGAATACCCAGTGCACTGGTACTTAAAGCAACCCCTACAAAAAGCGGGGAGGCGACTAGATCGGCCATCTTAAGGATGAAGCCGATCAGGAGGCCCGTCATGAGGGAAATGCCCCAGCCCTTCGTGGCCAGAATGAGAGGTCTTCCCCAGAGGCGCCCGAGCTGAAGCTCTAAGCCTACGAGGAAGAATAGGAAAGCAAGGCCATAGTGGGAGAGTGTTTCAAGGGTCGGGGTCACGCTCACCAAATGAAGGACATCGGGCCCTGCGAGGATGCCAAGGATCATCTCGATGACGAGGACGGGCACCCGGGCTTTGCCAAAAAGGTCGGCGATCACGGGGGCGAGAACGGCTAGAAAGAGAACCCAAAGAATGGGGGCGGCTTGATCAAGATCCATCATCTTCGTGTTCCAGTCAGAGGCACATCTTTGAGGGAAGGCCGAAAGGGGGAAAAGGCCTCCAATAAAGAGGCCGCCTGAGATGCTCGGAGGTTCAGCCTGAAAGGCAGGTTTTCATAAAGCTTTTCCGGGGATCTCCCTTAAGAGCCTGCTGAGTGGCCTCTTGGTTACAGGTCTTCATTTTTTCTTGCTGTGGGGTGAGATGAGTCCCTGAGAGGCAGGACTTCATAAAATCCTTGCGGGCCTGACCTTTGAGGGATTGGCTGCTGGCATCGCTATTACAGGCCGTCATTTTTTCTTGTTGCGCGGTCAGTGCTAAAGCGGGACCGGTGTTCAAGAGGGTGGCCAGCATGGACAGAATGAGGGTTTTTTTCATGACGTTTTCCTTGGGGTTGGGTTCAGCGCGTTACCGCCTCACAGTGATCCTAGCAAATTCAGTGATTGCCTGGCATGACGACGCCACTTCATGAGCTTAGTGGGCCTCATCCCAGTTACTCCCAACGCCGATTTCGACGACTAAGGGCACGGCCAGTGTTGCAGCGTTCATCATTAAGGGGCGAAGGTGCCGCTGGGCGTCGTCCTCATAGCCCTCAGTGACCTCGAAAACCAGTTCGTCATGGACCTGCATGATCATGCGGAGGGGTGCTCCGGACGCCATGATCCATGCATCCACGGCGATCATAGCGGCTTTGATGATATCGGCTGCGGTCCCTTGCATCGGGGCATTAATGGCTGCCCGCTCAGCATACTGACGGCGTTGGCCATTGCTTGAATTGATGTCACTCACATGGAGACGGCGGCCCATCAGCGTCTCTACGTAGCCAAGCTGTCTGGCGCTCTCGCGGCTTTGCTCCATGAAGCGGCGGACGCCTGGATAACGCTCAAAGTAAGTATCAATATATCGCTGTGCCAGGCTGCGGTCGATACCGAGCTGCTTTGCAAGACCAAAGGCTGACATGCCATAGATCAGGCCGAAGTTGATGGCTTTGGCAGAACGCCTTTGTTCTTGGGTCACGGCGTCTTCCTTTATCCCGAAGACTTCAGCGGCCGTGTGACGATGGACGTCCGCGTTCCGTGAAAAGGCTTGAAGGAGGCTTTCATCACCTGAGAAATGAGCCATGATTCTAAGTTCAATCTGGGAATAATCGGCGGCCAGGATCAAACACCCAGGAGGGGCAATGAAGGCTTTCCGGATGCGGCGCCCCTCGGGCCTTCTGACCGGAATGTTCTGAAGATTAGGGTCTGAGGAGGATAAGCGACCGGTTGCAGTCACCGCCTGATGATAGGACGTATGCACCCGGCCGGTGGTTTGATTGATTTGTTGCGGTAGTTTCTCGGTATAGGTAGACCTCAGCTTTGAGAGGGTTCGGTGATCAAGAATGAGGCGCGGAAGATCGTAGGCTTCAGCGAGCTCTTGAAGGACTGATTCATCGGTCGAGGGTTGCCCCTTGGGTGTTTTTTTCAGAACGGGAAGGCTTAGCTGATCGTAGAGGATCGTCTGAATCTGTTTGGGGGATCCTAAGTTGAATGGGGACCCTGCGAGCCTATGGGCTTCTGTTTCGACCTCGGCCATTCGGGATGACAGTTCGCCGCTTTGGATCGATAGCAGGTTGACGTCAATCAAAACGCCAGTCCTTTCAATCTTCTTGAGAATCTGTACTAATGGCATCTCAAGGGTTTCAAAAACGCCCCTGAGGCCTTCAGAAGTCTTAAGACGGGGCCAAAGATGATTATGAAGTCGAAGGGTAATATCGGCATCTTCCGCGGCATACCGGCTGGCAGTCTCGATGGAAACGGCCGCAAACGGGATCTGTTTAGCGCCTTTGCCGGCCACGTCCTCATAAGAGATGGTCTGGGTGTCGAGGTAATGGGCAGCCAAGGAATCCATGTCGTGACGACTAGCGGTGCTGTCGAGGACATAGGATTCGAGCATGGTGTCGAAACGGATTCCCTGAAGGGTGATCCCGAGGTTCTCAAGGACATGGGCATCGTATTTCAAGTTTTGCCCAATCTTGCCAAGGGCGGGATCTTCAAGCAGCGGTTTTAGTTTTTTGAGGACCACTGAAGCGTCGAGCTGCTTTGGGGCGTTGGGATCTTCGTGCGCC
>JBEIRQ010000203.1:0-3538 GCA_040375885.1 Methylococcus sp. | reverse complement strand
CGATCGCAGGATCCATTATTGGAACCCTGCTCTTTGGTGTCGGAGCATCCATGATTGCCGGTGGTTTTAAGGAGCGCATCGCGACCTTTGATAACTCCATGATCGCAATGAACCTCGCGCTCTTATCGGTCACGGCTTTTGGCCTATTGGTCCCCGCGGTCTTCAACTTTAGTACGGTTATCGATCAGGAGATCAGCATCCACATTTCCATTTTGATGCTCCTCATCTACATCGCAAGCATTATCTATACCCTTCAGGAAAAAAGCTTACCCCTCACGACCGGCTCGGTTGAACAGGCACTCAAGCATCAACACAAGCATCGCATCAAGCCGCTAGAGGAGCCGCACCCTTGGTCTAACCGGACCGCTTTCATCCTACTCGGGGGGGTCACTGTCGCGATTTCGTTCATGAGTGACCTTTTAACCTCATCCATTCAGCCAGCCGCTGACGCCATGCACCTCACACCGTCATTTGCCGGTGTCTTCCTCCTCTCGATGGTCGGCAATATCCCCCAGTACATCAACTCGGTCTCCTTTGCCTCAAAAAAGCAATTGACGCTCGCACTCACAGTGAATCTCAGTTCAACCACTCAGCTAGCGCTCCTGGTGGCGCCGGTTCTGGTCTTGATGGGACAAGCGATGGGGCTCAACATGAACCTTCGGTTCAATCAATTCGAACTGATCGGGATTATGTTAGCGGTTTTGATCTCAAGACACCTCCTTGGGGATCAACGGTCAACCTGGCTCGAGGGTTTTATGTTGATCATCGTTTATCTGATGCTGGGCGTCGGTTTTTATTACCTCCCTTGACCCCAATCACATCGACTCGATGACGTTTATTTGAGGTTTTTTTGCGTGGCTGACTTGAATTAAGCTTCGCCAAATGAGATAAACTTTGATGAATATAATCGATATCAATGCGCCTTGAACCCAAAGAAATTCAATCCTTTTGAGGCATTGAGAGGTTTAGAAGGAGGCTTTTACAAAAGCCCCATAAAATGATAAACAGGGTGTTTCAGCACCCCGCTTACTGAAACAGACAGCCAACGTTACATGGATTTCTGCATGCGGCATTTTCTGACATTTCTGATCGTCACCGCTTCATTAATGACCGTTTTTCCAGGAATGGTCTCCTCAAATGAGGAAACCCCATTGCCAATGGAGACCCCCGGAGCAGCAGAAGCGACGACAGCTGACCCTGCGCCAGCCCCAAAAGAGGACCTTCATCTAGGGGTCGCGAGTTGCGCGGGCAGTAATTGCCATGGGGCTGCAAGGCCCTACCAAAATTCATCGGTCGTCCAAAATGAATACACGATTTGGAACCGGGAAGACCCCCATTCGAAGTCCTACGCGGTTCTTCTAAATGATCGTTCCAAACGGATTGCTCGAAATTTAAGGCTTCCAAAGCCTCCAGAAGCCTCCAAGATCTGTCTTGATTGCCATGCGGACAATGTTCCGGTATCGCTCCGCGGAAAGCGTTTCGATATCAATGACGGGGTCGGCTGCGAAGCGTGTCACGGTGGGGGGAATCGCTACCTTGGCCCCCATGTTTCTGGCGAGGTTACTCACCAGCAGAACCTTGATCTCGGTCTTTACCCGACTGAAAAACCCGAAGAACGGGCTCAGCTTTGCATCCAATGCCATGTGGGGGATCAGGAACGGTTTGCCATCCACAAAATTATGGGAGCAGGCCATCCGCGCATCAGCTTTGAACTCGACACCTTCACCGAAGTGCACAAGCACTATGTGATGGATACGGATTACCAAAAGCGCAAGGGGGTGTCTTCACACGCCAATACCTGGGCCATCGGCCAAATCAAGGCAGCGCGCCGCTTTATCGATCTTTACAACAGCGGCAAGCACAGCCACCGGGGCCTCATGCCTGAACTCTCTTTCTTCGATTGTGAGGCCTGTCATCATGAGACTCTGGTGCCGAGCGATCCTATGAGAGAAACCCGCCCGAGCAACAAAGGGGATTTAGTCACGTCTAAGCTTCTGTGGGAACCGCGCGCCTTGTCATCCAACATAGGTCCTGGCGCGGTCCGCTTTAATGACTCGGGTTTCGTGATGACGGCGATTCTTGGCGACCTGATCTCACACGATCGCGGCGAAGAAATGCGCTCGGCCATCATGGCACTGCACAAGGCAAGTCAGGTGGATCAGCCTAGCCTCCAACAGGCCCTCAAGAATATCGATCATCAACTGGAGTCCTTAGAAACGGATCTTCTCCACCACACCTATACGGTGGAAGACTGTCACCAACTCCTGCGATCTGTGATCAGCAGAAGTCGACAGAATGATTTCTACAGCTATGCTGCGGCAGAGCAGGCTGTTATGGCCATTGAAGCGATCCGGGCGACCTTAGTACAACAGGGCGATCGATCCATCACAGACACCTCAATGAATGCGTTGAGGAACGCCACGCAGAATCCAGATAGTTTCCACCCTGCCCTGTTCCGTGGCGCCATCGCAACCCTAGGTTCGCCCTGACCCCAGGACTTTAGCGATGACCACCCGTCATAGACACTCTTTTTTGCGTCACAGTGAACCTTTTAACTTGAGGCACTCCCAGTGAGCAGCGATTCATCCTCTTATAAAGTCGCGATTATCGGGTCTGGCCCTGCAGGCCTGAGCGCTGCCGCACGGGCCGCAGAGCTGGGTATCCCCCACATCCTGATCGAATCTGCGCCAGACATTTCGAATACCGTCAATTTCTGGTATCAGAAAGGCAAGCACGTCATGGACGAGCCGGCCAATATGCCCCTTCGAAGCAGCACCAAGTTCGAAGAGGGCACTCGAGAACAAGTCCTTCAAGCGTGGAAGGATGATATTGACCGTCTCAAAATCAATCTGCGATTCAACACCGCCCTGAAAGCGATCACCGGTGATGCAGGCGCCTTTGAGGTTCTGCTGGCGAATGGCGAGGTTGTGAAGGCGCAATCAGTCGTGCTGGCCATCGGCACCATGGGCAATATCCGAAAGCTCGGTATCCCCGGGGAAGACCACCCAGCGGTCGCCTACAAGCTCGATGATGCCTCCCTCCTCAAGGGGCAACAGATCATTGTGGTCGGTGCGGGCGATTCGGCGATTGAAGACGCCCTCGCCCTTTCAAAAAACAACAAGGTCACCGTCATCAATCGCCGCGAAGGTTTTGATCGCGCCAAATCACGGAATGCAGCTGCGATCCTTCGGGCCATCCAAAATAAGGAAATCGACTGCGTCTATGGCGGTGTTCCCGAATCGATTTTAGCCCGGACTGGCGAGGGGGCTTCGGCTGAAATGATCGTTGAATCAGCCAATGGCAGCGTTACGGTTCCGGCTGATTTGATCATCATCAGGGCGGGCGCCATGCCCCAACGGAAGCTTCTCGATAGTCTCGGGGTCGGATTCCCAAATGAAGCGGAAACCGCGTTCCCGATCATCGGTGAAGGCTATCAGAGCACCCGTGCCGGCATCTATATCGTCGGCGCCCTGGCAGGTTGCCCCCTCATTAAGGAAGCGATGAATCAAGGCTACGAAGCCATTGAATTTATCGAAGG
>JBEIRQ010000259.1:0-3027 GCA_040375885.1 Methylococcus sp. | reverse complement strand
TCGCCAAAGCCAATTTCCTTTAGACGGTCATCCATCGCGATCGGGATGCCTGACCGTTCGCTCAAGTCCTCAGCAAAGGCACGACAGCGTATAAGCGGGGAGCTGATAATCGCATCCCAGGGGGTTTCTCGACCAATCGCCTTGCGCATTTCCTGCCAACCCGTGTGACTCAAAGGGTCATCCATCTGCCCCCGATAGCGGATACCCCCGACCGGTTCGCCATGACGGACAAGGTCAATCAGCGTGGTGATGCGCTCGCCGGTGATCAACGGGACGTCTCTGGTTTTAGGCGCTCTCGGGCGGCCTTAATGGCGGCTCGGACCTGCGCCGGGGCCGTTCCTCCTGCATGATCACGGGCGCTCAAAGAGCCTTCCAGCGTCAAGACCTCGTAGACATTGGCCTCAATGATCGGGGCTAGCGCCTTGAGCTCCTCAAGATGCAGCGCGGAAAGATCACGGTCCGTATCAATCCCCAGCCGGACGGCCTTGCCGACCACCTCATGGGCATCGCGGAATGGCATCCCCTTCCGGACCAGATAATCGGCAAGATCGGTGGCCGTCGCAAATCCTTTGAGCGCAGACTCTCGCATCGCCCGATGGTTCGGCCGCAGATGAGGCACCATGTCCGCGAAGGCTCTAAGGCAGTGCGTCACGGTATCGACGGTATCGAACAGCGGCTCCTTGTCTTCTTGATTATCCTTGTTATAGGCCAGTGGCTGTCCCTTCATCAGAGTCAAAAGGCCGAACAAATGGCCATAGACCCGACCCGTCTTTCCCCGAACCAATTCAGGAACATCGGGGTTTTTCTTTTGCGGCATAATCGATGAACCCGTGCAAAAGGCATCAGGGAGATCGATAAATCCAAACTGAGCAGACGTCCAAAGAATCAACTCCTCGGAAAATCTTGATAAATGCATCATGATCAGACTCGCTGTCGCCGTGAACTCAATAGCGAAGTCACGATCACTCACCGCATCAAGCGAATTGGCTGATGGTTGATCAAAGCCGAGCAGTGAAGCGGTCAGGTTCCGGTCCAACGGAAAGGTGGTCCCGGCGAGGGCGGCGGAGCCCAAAGGCATGATGTTGACCCGTTTTCGACCATCGAGGAGACGGGCATGATCCCGCTCCAGCATCTCAAACCAAGCCATCATGTGGTGTCCAAAGGTGACCGGCTGAGCGACCTGTAGATGGGTAAAGCCGGGCATGATCGTATCGGCCTCCCGTTCGGCCAAATCCATCAAGGCCCCCTGGAGCCGACGGATCAGGTTGGCTATGACATCGATCTCATCTCGAAGGTAAAGTCTGATATCGGTGGCCACCTGATCATTCCTTGAACGACCGGTGTGGAGCTTCTTGCCGACATCCCCAATACGTTGCGTCAGGCGAGCCTCAATATTCATATGGACGTCTTCAAGCTCGACAGACCAAATGAATGTGCCCTGGCGAATCTCCTCGGCGATCGTATTCAAGCCCTCTAGGATGGCGTCCCGCTCGGCATTCGTGAGCACCCCAATGCTAGCCAGCATGGTTGCGTGGGCCTTTGAACCCAGAATGTCGTGCTGACCCAATCGCTGGTCAAAACCAATTGATGCGGTAAAGGCCTCGACGAAGGCATCGGTGGCCTCGGTGAATCGACCGGCCCACGGTTTGGGTTCGCTGCTCATTGATCTCCCGACAGAAAGGTTCTAAGGTGCATTATAGCGCGATCAACCACACCGTTCTTGAGGATTTTAGCCTGAGGGTCTAGTAAAGCCCTCATGGTATGTCCTTATAAGATCACGGCTACAAGGTGATGTAACGATGGATGATTCCTAAGGCTTCTCACGTTTGATAGGATCGCCATAAAAAGTCGGTATCTTAACGATGACTCAACCCACTCAACTTCCTGCCTGGCGTGCCCTCGAAAAACACCGACAGGAGATGGCCGGGGTTCACATGCGGGACCTCTTTGCCGCCGATCTGCAGCGCTTTGAGCGCTTCTCACTGACGTTCAACGATATCCTGTTTGATTTTTCCAAGAACCGGATCACCGAAAAAACGCTTAGCCTCCTCGAGCAGCTGGCCGAAGAGTGCAAGTTGTCAGCCAAAATAGAAGCGATGTTTCGTGGCGCCCGCATCAATGTCACCGAAAACCGCGCCGTTCTGCATATCGCCCTTAGGAACCGCAGCAACCGTCCGATCCTCTTGGATGGCGATGACGTGATGCCGGATGTCAATCGGGTTCTCGGCATGATGCGACGCTTTACCGAAGCCGTTCGCTCGGGTCGTTGGAAGGGGTGCACCGGACGCTCCATCACCGATGTGGTCAACATCGGCATCGGCGGCTCCGATCTTGGCTCCCGAATGGTCGTACAGGCCCTCTCTCCCTACGTAGACCCCTCGCTGCGAGTGCACTTCATTTCGAATGTTGATGAAGCCGATCTGGTGCAGACCCTTTTTGGTCTTGACCCTGAAACGACGCTCTTTTGCATCGCCTCAAAAACGTTCACAACCCTCGAGACCATGGCGAATGCCAAATCGGCTCGCGAGTGGCTCCTCCATCAGGTGAAAGACCCTGGCGCCGTCGCCAAACATTTCGTGGCCATTTCGACGAACTCCGAAAAGGTTGCGGAATTTGGCATTGATACCGCCAACATGTTCGAATTCTGGGACTGGGTCGGCGGCCGCTACTCGATTTGGGCGGCCATCGGGTTGCCGATTGCTCTGGCGGTCGGGATGGACCGTTTTGAGGCCATGCTCGAAGGTGCGCATCGCATCGACGAGCATTTCAGGACAGCCCCCTTTCACCGCAACATTCCGGTCATCATGGGCTTGCTTGGCATCTGGTATGACAACTTTTTTGCGGCCGATGCCTATGCGATTCTTCCTTACGATCAATATCTCGAGCATCTGCCGGATTATCTTCAGCAAGGGGATATGGAAAGTAACGGTAAAACGGTTGACCTTGAGGGCCACCCGGTGAATTACAGCACGGGGCCGATTATCTTCGGCCAGCCGGGCACTAATGGCCAGCATGCCTTTTATCAGT
>JBEIRQ010000318.1:0-2453 GCA_040375885.1 Methylococcus sp. | reverse complement strand
GCGCTTTGGGGACCCCTACACGGGGGCGCCAACCAGTCGGTGATCGAAATGCTCGAGGATATCGAGCGGGATGGCTGCAATTACAAAAAATACATAGAAAAAGCCAAAGATAAGAGTGACCCCTTTAAGCTCATGGGGTTCGGTCATCGGGTCTATAAGAGTTATGACCCAAGAGCCGTGATTTTGAAGACGTACTGCGATCAGATTCTGGATCAACTGGGGATCAACGATCCGATCCTTGATATCGCGAAGGGGCTCGAGGAAATTGCACTCACCGATCCCTACTTCATCGAGCGCAAACTTTACCCTAACGTTGATTTCTACTCCGGTATCCTCTACCGGGCGATGGGTTTCCCAACGAACATGTTCACAGTCCTCTTTGCCCTTGGCCGGCTTCCCGGCTGGATCGCTCATTGGAAGGAAATGATCGAGGACCCCAACACCCGCATTGCAAGGCCCCGACAGATTTATGTGGGTGCCCCCCTCAGGGATTACACCCCGATGAATCATCGGACCGATCCTTAACCCCCCCCGAAAACACCAAAGGACATCTCCCACGGAATGGCGCTTATCACTCTCAACCAGGTCCATCTAGGCTATGGCCACCCGCTCCTCGATGGCATCAGTTTTTCCCTAGAAAAAGGCGAACGCGTTGCCCTAGTCGGACGCAACGGCACAGGAAAATCAACACTGCTTAAATTGATCGATCGACGCATCGTTGCCGATGATGGCGACATTGCTTTCGCCGATGGCATCAGAGTCGCGCGCCTCGATCAGGAAGTCCCCCTTGATACCGCCGGCAGCGTGTTCGATGTGGTTGCCTTGGGGCTGGGTGAGATTGGTGATGCGATCCGTCGCTATCATCATCTGACGCAGGCCCTTGGGAATCATCCTGACACCAAAGTCCTCACCGAACTTGAAGAGTGTCAGCACATCATCGAAGCCGCCAATGCCTGGGACATGGAGACGACGATTGAGAATCTCCTCACCCGCCTTAATCTCCCCTCAGACGATGATATCGCCTCCCTGTCGGGAGGTCTCAAGCGCCGGGTCCTATTGGCCAAGGCGCTGGCTTCACAGCCCGATATCCTCCTCCTCGATGAACCGACTAATCACCTTGATCTTGATGCCATCCTCTGGCTTGAAGAGTTTTTGCTAGGCTGGCCTGGAACCTTGATCTTCATCACCCATGACCGGGTCTTTCTGCAGCGCCTCGCGACGCGCATCATCGAATTGGATCGCGGCCACCTAACAGACTTTCCAGGGGATTACCCCACTTACCTCCGCCGGAAGGCCGAACTCCTCGAAGCCGAGGCCAAAAGCAACGCCGAATTTGATAAGAAACTCCAACAGGAAGAAGTCTGGATTCGACAAGGCATTAAGGCGCGGCGGACCAGAGATATGGGACGGGTCAAACGGCTCGTAGAGATGCGCGAGTCACGCAGCCAACGAAGGGTTCAATCAGGCCAAGTCAACATGCAGGTCCAGCAAGCCGAGCGATCTGGGAAGCTGGTGGTTGAAATGGAGGGGGTCGGCTTTCACTATGGCGATCACACGATCGTCAAAGACCTGACAACGACCATCCTTCGGGGGGATAAGGTCGGCATCATCGGGCCTAATGGTTGTGGCAAGACGACCCTCCTAAGGCTCATGCTCGGCCAACTCGAAGCGACTTCAGGGACCATCAAACTCGGCACCAATCTCCAGATCGCCTACTTCGATCAATATCGAATCACCCTCGATGAAAATGCCACAGTCATAGACAATGTGGCCCAAGGCAGCGACCGAGTCACCGTCAATGGCCGTAACACCCATGTGATTGGCTATCTCCAAGACTTTCTCTTTACCCCAGATCGGGCCAGACAGCCGGTTAAATCCCTTTCAGGCGGCGAACGGAACCGCTTATTGTTGGCCCGCCTTTTCACCCAACCCGCCAATCTTTTAGTCTTGGATGAACCCACCAACGATCTCGATGCCGACACCCACGATCTTCTTGAGGAGTTGCTGATCGACTATACCGGAACCGTTCTTGTCGTCAGCCATGATCGTGCCTTTATAAACAATCTGGTCACCAGTGTCTTAGCTTATGAAGGCGATGGCGTTATCAATGAATATATCGGGGGGTACGATGACTGGGTGCGCCAAAGGCCCCCCATGATGTCCCCTGGGGAAGCTTCAAGAGGCCTTGGGCAAAAGCCTGCACCCCAAGCCCCGGAAGTGGTGATCTCAAAGACCCCAAGCAAAGGTCGCAAGATGAGCTTCAAGGAAATAAAGGAGCTCGAATCACTCCCCAGCCAGATTGAGTCTCTTGAACGAGCCATCGAGACACTGACCCAGGGAATGGCCAATCCTGATTTTACCAGCAGGCTAAAGACCTCATCACCGCCCATCAAGCCGATCTCGCGCTGCAACAAAAAAACCTCGAAGCCGCTTATGGCCGTTGGGAGGAGCTT
>JBEIRQ010000084.1:0-6873 GCA_040375885.1 Methylococcus sp. | reverse complement strand
TCGGCGGCCTTCTTGTCAGCCGGAATATAGAGGTGATAGCTTCCCTCGATATCCGCATACTGCCCTTTAAATCCAGGATTAAGCTCATAGAGCTTGTCAAGCGATATCCCGGCGGCATCCGCTGCCAGAGCAAGGTCTAGCTGATTGGTCACCTTGACCGGCTTGTACTTCGCAACATTAGGGAGATCCTTGAGACTGATTCCATATTTCTCGGCATCGGCAAACAGCCTTGATACGGCCAACAGTTTTGGGACATAGGCTCGCGTTTCCTGCGGCAGATTCAGCGACCAGAAGTCGGTCGGAAGACCGGCGGCTTGATTACGACGAATCGCGCGCCCGACGGCGCCTTCACCACAGTTATAAGCGGCGATAGCGAGGAGCCAATCGCCAAAATCACCGTGGAGTTTTTTGAGATACTTGATAGCGGCCTTGGTGGACGCATAAACATCTCGCCGGCCATCATAGGAATGATTCCGCTTGAGCCCATAATTGGTGCCCGTTGAAGGAATGAACTGCCAGATACCCGCAGCCCTCGCTGAGGAGACCACATGGGGCTGAAAAGCGCTCTCTACGATCGGTAGTAGGGCAATTTCACCTGGAACATTCTTTTTCTCGACCAGCTTAACGATGGAGTAGAGGAAGGGTTCTGCGCGGTTTTGAGCTCTTTCAAGATAGGCGGGGTGGTTGGCAAACCAGTTCAGCTCCCGATCAATATCAGGGTGATCGATCGGTGGTAGGGCGTAAAGGGCAAAAAGGCGATCCCACAAGGTGTCATATTGAGATCCTCTGGAGTCTCGTCTTAAGCGCCCGGTCTTTCCCTTCCCGTTTAACTCGAGCTGGGACGAATCAGGTATAGTTGGCGCTTTCTTAACCTCGTTTCGGGAACATCCAGAAAGAACCGAGGCCACCACAAGAAAGCAGCACATCAATCTGATTCGAGACTTTTTTAGTTGCATCGCTAAATGGATCCTCAACTCGGGTATTGGCCGTTTGATCTCAGGGTATTGGCGTAAGGCACATGAAAACAAGACGACCAACCCATGCGCTTTCGCGCCACGAATTTCTCAGATGGTATCACGTGGCCAGCCTCGGACAAACGCTGCAGAACCGAGAATCACTCTACTTAAAATCTTCTCTTAATCTCGC
Source organism: Methylococcus sp. (assembly GCA_040375885.1). Taxonomy (GTDB): domain Bacteria; phylum Pseudomonadota; class Gammaproteobacteria; order Methylococcales; family Methylococcaceae; genus UBA6136. Next base: position 5,727 of record JBEIRQ010000084.1, on the reverse strand, counting down.
CTATCAGCAAAAAACCTTGCAAATCGGACGGTTGGGGTCCGAAAGCCATTATATTGACCCTGACTTTATCGGTGACTTCGTCCTGGCCGACAACAAGGGCCCGAGGAGCTTTCCTACCTTTGTCCAAGCGACCGCAGGAGCCCTTCCCATTGCCACTGAAAGCATCGACACCGTCATCCTTCCCCATGTTCTCGAGTTTGTCTCAGACCGCCATCAGGTTCTTCGGGAGGTGGCCCGTGTTCTCAAGCCGCAGGGGCGACTTTTTGTCCTCGGTCTCAATCCCTGGAGCCCTAGACGGCTCATGCGTTTTTCCCGCCACCCTTCTTTCTGGAAGTCACCACTGATCCTGGCGCACCATCTCCTTGACTGGCTGAGCATCCTCAATTTTGATGCCGACCTTGAAGTGGCCTTCAGCAGCCTCGGTGGCAAGGAGATCAGAAATCCTGAGACCGCCTTCGAGGAAATCAAGGCCAGCCTGTCGCTGGGCTATGCCATCAAGGCAATCAAACGAGATTATCGGCTGATTCCCATTGAGCCCCAATGGTCCCCACTAAAACAACTGGTGAGCGGCAATCTCATTGAAAGCCCCCAGCTCAACCGACAATCTGAAGCGCCCCATGACTGACGCTGTTCGCATTTTTACCGACGGCGCCTGCCGCGGAAATCCTGGCCCTGGAGGCTGGGGCGCACTCTTGGTTTATCGAGACAAAGAACTCGAGATCTTCGGCGGCGAATATGCAACGACTAACAACCGTATGGAGCTGATGGGGGCCATCAAAAGCCTTGAAGCTCTCAAAAAGCCCTGCCGAGCGGTCATCACGACCGATTCGACTTATGTCATGAAAGGGATTACCGAGTGGTTACCCAACTGGATCAAAAAAGGGTGGCGGACAGCGAGTAACCAGCCGGTCAAAAATGCCGACCTCTGGCAGCAACTGATGGCCGCCACTGCCCCCCATGAGGTCGAATGGCATTGGGTGAAAGGCCATAGCGGCCATATTCAAAATGAACGAGCAGATCGCCTTGCCAATCAGGGGATCGATGAAATTCTTCAGCAACAACAGGCGCACCGATGATTCGTCAGATCATTCTTGATACCGAAACGACTGGACTTGACCCAGCCCAAGGGCACCGGATCATCGAAATCGGCTGCGTCGAACTACTCGATCGGAAACTCAGCGGAAATCATTTTCACGTCTATCTCAACCCCGAGCGAGAGATTGACGCAGGCGCGGTTGAAGTCCATGGCCTCAGTGAGGAGTTTCTGGCCGACAAGCCGCATTTTCAGGACATTGCCAGCGATTTCCTGAGCTTTGTCGAAGGGGCTGAACTCATTATCCATAATGCCCCCTTTGACGTCGGCTTTCTAAATCATGAGCTCCGGCTGCTGATGAGCGAAACGCCGCTGATCAACGATCTCTGCGAGATTCTTGACACCCTTCAGTTTGCAAGACGGAAACACCCAGGGCAGCGCAATAGCCTTGACGCCCTGTGTCGCCGTTATGGGATCGATAACGCCCATCGCAGCCTCCATGGCGCGCTGCTGGATGCCGAGATTCTTGCCGAAGTTTACCTCGCAATGACCGGCGGCCAAACGACGCTCCTCCTTGAGGAAGTCGAGCAGGAACCCTCTGAAGCCCTCCTCATGAGCCGGGAATGGGCGCGCCTTGAGATCTGTGATCGGCCGCCTTTAAAGGTCATCCGGCCAAACGATACCGAGCAGGCGGCTCATCGTCAGCGACTCCTCGAAATCGATAAGGCCAGTGGTGGGGAATGCCTTTGGCAAAGACTCACCGACGCTGTCTAAGTCCTACTAAGTCAAGCGCGCTGCTGCCTTTTTTTGCTTATACTGGAATCTTGAACGTTGGGGTTTTTTTAATCAGGGGGGACCATCCTATGCGTAGGGTTATATTTAATCAGAAAGGGGGCGTTGGTAAATCAACGATCACCTGCAATTTGGCCGCCATCAGTGCCGCCGCCGGAAAAAAAACGTTGGTCATTGACCTTGATGTTCAGGGCAATTCGTCACAGTATCTCCTTGGAGACAAAGTGCCAGATGCCGAGGCGACCATCGCCCATTTTTTTAAGGAGTCTTTGAGCGTCAAAGTCTTCAGCAAAGGCCAGGCGCAAGCTTTTAACGACCAGATTCATGCAAGCCCCTACCCCAACCTTCATGTTTTGCCTTCGCATCCAGAACTCGAACCCCTCCAGAGCCGCCTCGAGTCCCGCTATAAGATCTATAAGCTGCGGGAGGCCCTCGACAGTCTCGAGGGGTTTGATGCGGTCTATATCGACACCCCGCCGGTTCTCAATTTCTATAGCCGCTCGGCGTTGATTGCCGCCAAACGCTGCCTCATCCCTTTTGATTGCGACGCGTTTTCACGGGAGGCGCTTTACTCACTCATTCAGGCACTGACCGAAATCCGAGAAGACCATAACCCTGAACTGACCATCGAAGGGGTTGTCGTCAATCAGTTTCAATCGCGCGCCAAACTGCCGCAGCAACTGGTTGATGAGCTCTTAGAGCAAGGACAACCGGTTCTTGGTACTAAGCTCTCCACCTCCGTCAAAGTTCGTGAATCACATAGCCTGTCTCGCCCATTGATTCACTTTGTCCCAGAACACAAGCTCAGCAAGGAATTTGTAGCGCTCTACGAGGAATTGGAAAACCGCTAAAAACCGAAAGATCAGAAAAAAAGACCTGATGTCTCAGGGCATCAGGTCCAAACTTCCATCATGAGGACGATGCCTTAGAAGAGATCGTGCCCCCCACCAGACCCCCACACCAAGAGTGTCCATGCGGCTGTCCCCCTTTCACTGGCCCTTATCGGTTCAAGTCTTGATCGCCATGACCTTGGGCGTTGCCCTTGGAGAATTCGGCGGCCAAGAGCCCTACCTTGGCGGATTAGATAACAACACCCTGGGCCAGATCGGGATGATAATCATCCGTTTCCTAAAAGCCCTCGCCGTCCCCCTGATTCTTTTTGGGGTGCTCGATGCCATTATTAGCAGTGAGGTTACGGCCAAAATGGCAGGAAGGCTGGTCATCATCTGCCTCATCAATGTCACCGTAGCCTTCTCCATCGGTCTCACCCTGATGAACACTCTGAGACCCGGTGATGCCTGGCGCGGACACACCGAGGAACTGATTCAAAAACTGGGGGTTCCTCAAACACCGATAGGCCAAGGCATAAAGCCCACATTGGACCCCCTCCAGAGCCTGAGCGGCCTCATTCCAAATCACCTTCTTGAACCTTTCCTCAACAACAACGTCATTGCTGTGGTGTTGCTTGCACTTCTCTTCGGAGCAGCCATTCGGTCGATCAGAGGGCAAACGGCTGATGGGATGTCGATTCAACTTGACGGCATCGAACAGGCTATTCGCGGCCTTTACCAGATCTTTGCCCGGGTTCTGACCTGGTCAGTCAGGATCGTTCCCCTGGCGGTCCTGGGCCTGGTGGCCCATGCGGTCTCAAAATTAGGACTGAGCCTCTTTCAAGATCTCATCAGCTATGGTGGCATCGTCCTTTTGGGGCTTTCGCTTCACGGACTGATTTACTATCCCTTCATGGCCTTTTTTGCCGGCGGCATCGCCCCCCACCGTTACCTCGGCCAGGGAGCCGATGCCATTTTGAGCGGAATGGCGACGAACAGCAGTCTTGCGACCGTGCCCATTACGCTTCATTGCCTAAAACGAATGGGCGTTAGCGAGACGTCGGCGCGATTAGCCGCCTGTGCCGGCACCAACCTCAATAATGATGGGGTAACGCTTTATGAAGCGATCACGGCGCTTTTTCTTGCCCAGGCCATCGGCTTTGATCTCACCCCATTTGAGCAACTGATCGTGGTTCTTTCAAGCCTCATGGCGGGCATTGGTATTGCGGGTGTCCCAGAAGCAGGTCTCATCATTCTCCCCTTAGTCCTCGGATCGGCGGGGCTGCCAGAAGCGGTGGTCGCCGCGGCCATCCCCCTCATCGCCCCGATTGACTGGATTCTTGCGCGCTGCCGTTCCGCCGTTAATGTTCTAAGCGACATGCTCGTGGCGATTCTTCTGGACGCTTGGAATCAACGCGCCTGTCAGCGTCAATCGACTGATTAACATTAAGAAAAGGAAGGGCAAGCCTCTCTGAAGTTGATTTTAGATAAGGGAGTACACCCTGATGCAATCGATGGGAATAATACCTAACGCTCGCCCCCGTTGAGCCCCTTCAATTAAACTGACAACGATTGTAGGAGGGGAATTGACCGTCCAGCTGCTTTGAAAGAATGGCTGCTGAACCTTGAAGAGACCCCACAGCGATCCGAGTGCCTGTGGTTTTTATTGATCGAACACCACAAAACTGGTTGTAGTAGGCACGATCACAGCATTCCCCTTTTCGATTAGCGGCGCCGGGTGCACAAGACTAAGGGCCTGCGATCTGGAAATTGGATTTGTTTGCTGTTGGCGGACAAGAACAAATGATCTGGCCTTTTTCAACCCTGCCTAACCCCGGAAATTCGGTGTCCTCGGTGCTCTTGAAGCAAAGACCACCATCACATTGCGCCGAGTAGGCTGGCTTCAGGCAATAGCCCGGTTTATCACAGGTGTAAAGCGCTTTGGGTGGTCCCAATTTTTCAACGGCAGGATCATAATCCTTGAGCGCCGGACGCGTGGTGGCATAAGTGCTGACCGTGAACCCATTGGAAGGACCCTCGAGCAACAAATCACACACGTTCTTCATGAGACTCCCCTCCTTGTAATTGAAGGGAATCGAGATGCTCTCCTGGTGCATCAGATCACACTTGCAATAGGACACATGATCCAGGGTCCAACACTGGGCCAAGGAACACAGTGCGAACGTCTTGGGCGCATCACTTTTTTGAGGGCATTCAACAAAGGCCTCCACAGACAATGAATATCCGAAGAGGACAAGCGACAAAAACATCAAACGCGCGGACATGGATAGGGGTCCCCATAAGAAAAGTGGCCATCGATCACCTTAGATCCACAGTACATGATGATTCATCGGAATGGGTGTCAGCGGAATTCGATGTGTGAAGTCAAAAACCTTCAGCTCTTTTAGCTGGCCATAGCGAATCACCGAGGCTACTTGAACCGCGATCGCCCGAAAGTTCGATAAAATGGGGCATGCGTGAAAGGTCAATCCCCTCAAAAGCAGCCGCACTCCCCCCAAGCGCCGCGATTTACAGTCGGCTGATGCTCTCGATCTACGACTTTTATGTTCTTGGCATTTCAAATCGGTTTGCCTGGCGATGTTCTACACCTCGGATCCTCGACCTTTACCAACGAGCCATCTCGGACAATCACCTTGATATTGGGGTAGGAACGGGCTATTACCTTGATCATGTGAGATTTCCATCAGATCATCCAACAGTTGACTTGATGGATATCAATCCCATGGCCTTAGCGAGGACCGCTGAAAGGATCAAAAGGTATCAACCCCGCTCCATTCTGGCAGACGTGACACGGGGTCAAAATCCTCTTGAAGGAATGTACGACTCGATAGGGATCAATTATCTTTTCCACTGCCTAGCGGGAGCCATACCCGACAAGGGGGAAGCCGTCCTAGAGCGAATTATTCCATTTCTGAGACCATCAGGTGGCCGCCTTTTTGGGGCGACCATCCTTGGCGCCGGCGTCCACCATAATGGGGTGGGTAGACAATTGATGACGCTCTATAACCAAAAAGGGGTTTTCGACAATCAATCTGATTCTGAAGAGCAGCT
>JBEIRQ010000186.1:0-3785 GCA_040375885.1 Methylococcus sp. | reverse complement strand
GCCTGACCGTCACCGGCAAGACTTTAGCTGAGAATCTGGCAGAAGCTCCCTATTACCCCGAAGGCCAGGAGATGATCCGGCCCATGAGCCAACCCATCAAGAAGGATAGCCATCTGGTTATCCTGAAGGGCAACCTTGCCGAGGAGGGGGCTGTCGCCAAGATCACCGGCAAAGAAGGCCTTCGCTTTACCGGAAAAGCGCGCGTTTTTGACTGCGAAGAATTAGCACTGAAAGCGATCCTAGACGGCACCATCATCAAAGGCGATGTGATTGTCATTCGATATGAAGGCCCTAAGGGAGGTCCCGGGATGCGGGAAATGCTCTCACCGACCTCGGCAGTGATGGGGAAGGGTCTCGCGAAAGACGTGGCCCTCATTACCGATGGGCGCTTTTCAGGCGGGACCCATGGTTTCGTCGTCGGCCATATCACCCCAGAGGCTTATGTGGGCGGAACCTTAGCCCTGGTCACCGATGGTGACGAGATCACCATTGATGCAGAGAGTGCCGCCTTGACCCTTCATCTCAGTGATGATGAAATCGCAGAGCGTCGGCTAAAATGGCAGCGTCCTTCCCCACGCTATACCCGAGGTGTCCTTGCTAAGTACGCCCGTCTCGTCTCTTCCGCATCGGAAGGAGCGGTGACGGACAAGGGACTTGAAAACCTGATCTAGTCAGCCAACGACATGAGGATCTAGGACCACCATGCCACAGCCAAGGCTTCCTGACCTTGAGACACGAATCCGCCAACTGATCGGGGAACCCTCTATCAGCTCGCCGGACCCGCGTCACGATCAAAGTAACCTTGGCGTCATTCACAGGCTCGCCGAATGGGCTGAAAATCTCGGGTTTACCGTCAAAATAGACCCGGTTAGTCCCCATAAGGCCAATCTCATTGCGACCCTTGGAGCATCCACCAGCGAAGATATCGAAGGCGGGCTGATCCTTTCAGGGCATACCGATACGGTCCCCTGTGATCCTGCCTTATGGTCATCAGATCCTTTCTCGGCGGTGTGGCGAGACGATCGTATCTATGGTCTTGGCAGCTGCGACATGAAAGCGTTCTTCGCTTTGGCTCTGGAGGCCGCCTCACGATTCCGGAAAGAAGACCTTCAAAGACCCCTCGTTCTCCTTGGAACAGCCGACGAAGAAAGCTCAATGTCTGGGGCACGCCAGCTTTTTCATCAGCAGCAGCGTCTTGGGCGAAGGGCCATTATCGGTGAACCGACGGGCCTTCGACCGATCCGAATGCATAAGGGCGTCCTCATGGAATCGATTACGGTTCGCGGCCAATCAGGACACTCCAGTAATCCATCGCTCGGCGCCAATGCCATTATCGGGATGCAGCAAATCCTCGCTGGCTTGCTGGCCTTCCAGGAGGAATTGAAAGCGCGCTATCGCAATCCGGCCTTTACCGTCGATTACCCCACCCTAAATCTCGGTGCCATCCACGGCGGCGATAGCCCTAACCGGATCTGCGGCCATTGCGAGACGCTGATTGATATCAGGCCTCTTCCTGGTATGGATCTGAGTGAATTACAGGCTGCTCTTGAGGGCCGACTTAAGGAGGTCTTCAAGAACCATCCCCATCTAAAGCTTGAAGTAAAACCACTTTTTGAGGGACTTCCGGCTTTTGAAACACCGGCGAATGCCCCAATGACACGGGCCTGTGAGGACATCAGTGGGTTTACCGCAGGCGCGGTGGCATTTGGGACAGAGGCTCCCTTCTTCAGTCAGATGGGTATAGAAACCATCGTCATGGGCCCAGGCCATATTGATCAAGCACATCAGCCGGATGAATATCTGGAGCTTTCACAGATCCATCCCGCCATTGAATCCTTATCAGCCTTGATCGAACGCTCTTGTCTTACCGCCTAATTCAGACCGCGTTATTTCTGGCGTAGTCGGAAATCTTCTGTGTGAGCTTAGCCAAAAGGGCATCAAAACCCTCGCGATCCATCACGCTGGTGTACTGCGCCTTTTTAAGCGCCAGATCACTGATCCCATCCACCACAATATTGATGATGCGCCAAGATCCATTGAACTGACCAACGAGATATTCAAAGCGAATCGGCTTTTCCTTGGGTGCGACGAGGTTATAGCGCAGCAGCAAGCGGCCATTCTTGAGATCCTGACTAGAATCAAAAACGAAATCCTCACCGGCAAAGGTCTTGAATTGAGCCGCATAGGTCGCGACGCTCAAGTCGGTCAATTTGACCTTAAACTCCTGCTTCTGGGTATCGTCCAGCTTCTTCCAGTGGGTGCCAAGGGCAATCAGTGAAACGGCCTCAAATTCAAAGGTCTCCCTGACGATGGGATCCAGCTTTTTATATCGGCCGTTGTAGCCCAGTTGCGAGCCACCTCGCATGACATCCAGCAGCGCATGATTGAGACGATCCACAGGGGCCCTGGCCTCTGAAACGTTGTCCGCCTGAACCAAGAGGGGGAGCAGGAGAAGCCAAAGGGGAAAAAACATGCGCAGCATCATGCACAGAACCTCAAGAAGATGAATTTGCCTCCCCTTATCCTAGCACAGCGAGGCCCCCCCATTGTGCTGAAAAACCAAGCGAGATTCGATGCCATCAACGCCTTGTTGTTATGTTATAGCGTATTGAACATTATCACATAATCAGACCAGCCTCTTTGAGTCCCAATGTGCAGCCCGATCCTCATTCTTCTGCTCTTGGCGACACCCCTCGATCAAGGGGCCACCGCGGCTGAAGCCATTGCAAAGGACCCTAACATCAGCGCCCACGAGGACAACGCAGCTTCCGCCCCATCATCCGAGGATAAAACGACCCGTCCCTTTGAAGACACGCCTCAGCTGCTGGAGGAAATCGTCTTCGATAGCGAGCCCCTTGAGGAACAATAGGTCATCTCGCGCGTCCTGTCGAAGTCCTTGATGACCGTGAGCTTCGAGAACAAATGGCGCCAACGATCGGGGCGACGCTCAGCCAACAGCCGGGGATCAATAATCAGTCCTTTGGCCCGGGGGTGGGTCAGCCAGTCATTCGGGGACTGTCGGGAACCAGGGTCCGCGTCATGGAAAATGGCATCGGCAACAATAATCTTTCGAACATCAGCCCAGACCATGCCAATAGCCTTGAGCTCTCTCAAGCTCGGAAGGTCGAGGGGCTTCGCGGCTTGGCCTGTTGATTTGCCTATTTTATTGAGAAGCCCATGACCCTCGGCAAAAGAACCAAGTATCATCAGGTTTTCAACCATCTGAGATCAGCCTGATTAATATTTTGATTGTGGGAGGAGGGGGCCGAGAACATGCACTGGCCTGGAAAGCCAGCCAATCACCCAATGCCAAGAAAGTCTATGTCGCCCCAGGAAACGCCGGGACGGCGCTTGAAGCCCGTCTTGAAAACATCCCGATCGCCGCCGATGATATTCAAGGCCTTCTCGACTTCGCCAAGAACCAGCACATTGATCTGACCATCATTGGACCAGAGGTCCCACTGGTCCTCGGCATTGTCGATACCTTCAGCCAAGCGGGACTTGCCTGTTTTGGGCCCAGCCGACTGGCCGCCCAGCTCGAAGGATCGAAAGCCTTTTGCAAGGACTTTATGGCCCGACACCACATTCCGACGGCCAAATACCAAAGTTTCACCGATATCGCCCCAGCGATCGCTTACATCCAAAAAGAGGGCGCACCTATTGTCGTCAAAGCTGATGGCCTCGCCTCCGGCAAAGGGGTCGTGGTGGCTACCAGCGAGGCTGAAGCCATTAAAGCCGTCGAAGACATGCTCGGCGGTAATGCCTTTGGGACGGCCGGACATCGG
>JBEIRQ010000404.1:0-1613 GCA_040375885.1 Methylococcus sp. | reverse complement strand
TACAACTCGTCACGATAAGCCCCGGAATGGAATGCTTTTCTAGATGGCCTATATAACACCTGGGGGCAGCAATGGGTCAACCGTTCACCCAGCGCCAACAACCCCGGAGCAAGGCCTTGAAGGTCATCCTAGGCTGGCTCACGCACCGGCAGAACCTGGCCACGCGGCTGATCTTTTGGTTTGGATTATTGGTCCTACTGCCGATGCTTATTTCGGCCGTCATCATCGACCGGGTATCGAGTCACTCGCTCCGGGAGAACACCCTCCAGAAACTCGCCATGGTGGCCAAGGATAAGGCAAACTCCCTCGAAATCTATGCCTTTGAGCGGACCCGCGCGGCCAATGTGGTCGGTCGTCTAAAACGTCTTGCCGATGCTATTGTGGCGTTTGAGGATCCCAAAGCATCGTCCGAGATAAAAGGCGAGCAAAAAAACAAGATTGACCACCTGAGCAGCTACTTTTCGGCAAGCCTTGGATTTACGGGGGCCATCGTCCTCGCGCCCTCAGGCGAAGTCATCAACCAAACCTTAAATACCCCCGACCTCGGTCAGAATATCTCCTCAGGCCCCCAAAGAGACTCCCCTTTGGCGAGTCTCGCTCGAAGGACCATGACCCTCCTCGAAGCTGATATTTCTGATTTCGCTTTATATCCTGGCATGGCCGATCCGTTGGGCTTTGTGTCCGCTCCGATCATCCGGGAAGATGGCCATCGCGTCGGCATTCTCCTTTTACAGATCGATACCAAGGAGATCTTTGACATCGTCCGTGATTATGAAGGGCTCGGCCATACCGGCAACGTCGTCGTCGGCACCCTGACGCCAGAAGGCATCAAGATTGCGGCCCCCTTAAGAACCCGAAGTGATTCCAGCTTTAAGCTCGTCATCAAGCCTGGAGATTCCTACGGCGTTGGTATTCAAAATGCCATGAAGGGAAATCCTGGCGAAGGCGAGGTGATGAGCATCCTTCACCGTTCTGTCCTCGCCTCCTGGATTTATGTTCCCTCCTTTCGCTGGGGCATCACCATCCAACAGGACACCGAAGAAGCCATGGCGATGGTCGACGAGCAGCGCCTCGCCATAGTGGGGGTCGTTTGCATTATCTTGACCCCAATCCTGTTGATCGCCCTCATGGTGGCCCGATCGATTTCAAAACCGATTAAAACCGCCGTTGAAGCGGCTGAGCGGGTCGCTTCTGGGGACCTCTCTGGGGATCTTTCGGCGGTGGGCAGTGATGAAACCAGCAAGCTCATCAATGCCCTGGGCCAGATGGTGAATTACCTTAACTCTTTGATAGGACAAGTCCAGCGCTCCACCATCGAGCTCGTCTCAACGGCTAATAGCCTCGGGGCGATGACCCGCACCCAGAGCAATGAAGTCAACAATCTCGGCTCAACAACCACCGAAATTGCCGCAGCTACCAAGGAGATCTCGGCGACCGCCAAAGAATTACTGCAGACCATGGCCGGCATCAACCAGGTGACCGATCAGACCACCGACCTCGCCAATGAAGGTCAGTCTTCCCTCGAGGATCTTGAGGCGACGATGACCAGCCTTTCACAAGCAACCCAGTCGATCAGTAGCCGGCTCGGGCAGATCACTGAAAAGGCGAACACC
>JBEIRQ010000291.1:0-2750 GCA_040375885.1 Methylococcus sp. | reverse complement strand
CTCGTGACGTCCTCTTTTACGGGATGGAACAACTACATGATGGACTTTGGCAAGATGCTCAAGGATCCTCTGGCCATGACGCATTTTGGCAACACCGTGGTGACCTGGGATCTCCACACCCGCAAGCCCAAAAAGGTCTTCGATGTGCCAGGAGCGCCCCTTGAAATTCGTTGCGCCCTGGCTGATGCTCATCCTTACTGCTTTACCTCGACAGCCCTGACATCGAAGATTTGGTTGATTCAGGAGGATGCCAAAGGCGAATGGCAGGTCAAAGATGTTGCCGACATCGGGGATCCAAAATCAATCCCGCTACCGGTTGATCTCTCGATCTCCAGTGATGACAAGCTCTTGTGGGTGAATACCTTCATGGACGGGAATACGCACGCCTTTGATATCACGCATCCTGAAAAGCCGGTTGAAATTTACCAAAAACATATCGGGGCCCAGCTCAACATGGTGTCCTCGAGTTGGGACGGTAAGCGCCTTTATTTCACGTCCTCACTCCTGGCCAACTGGGATAAGAAGGGGACCGACAATGAACAGTTTCTGAAGCTTTACGCATGGAATGGCAAGGAACTCAAGCCGGTGTTCAGTATCGACTTTACCGCCGAGAAACTCGGCCGGCCTCACCAAATGCGTTTTGGTGCCCATGCCCTTTATTCGGGTCTAGCGGCAAGGCCTCAAGTTGAGCCGCTCGCTAAATCACCTTGAGCCGCAAAGGTTTTTTTCGGTTCCTGCCGCTTCTTTGGGGGCTTTCGGCGAGTGCCGCCGATCCCTTAGAAGGGGCAGCTTTGAAGTCCCCCCTCCCCTATGCCGCGCCGGCCGCAGGTTCCTATCGTTTGCCGGTGATGGGGCCCGCGGCCGATGGTCGAGTCCTTGAATCCAATGGTTCGGCCACCTCACTCTCTGCCCTGATCAAGGGTCGAGTAGTCCTTTTGAGCTTTATTTACACGACCTGTGACGATGCGGGTGGTTGCCCGATGGCGACGATGGTTCTGCATCAAGTAGAGGCGGCCCTTTTGAAGCATCCAGATCTCAAGGCGCGCGTCAGACTGATGACGCTCAGTTTTGATCCAGACACGGACACGCCGGCGGTCATGGCGCGTTTTGGTGAGTCGTTGAATAAGGCGGCATCCGACTGGCATTTTTTGACCACTTCCTCGAAGAAAGACCTTGAGCCGATTCTAAAGGCCTATGGGCAGTCCTTGGACGCTGAACAGACCCCAAAGGGACAGCGATTTTCGCATGTCCTTCGTCTTTTCCTCATAGATGACGAGGGGGCGATCCGGAATGTCTATAGCACGTCTTTGCTCCATCCGGATTTAGTCATGGCTGATCTTGAGACGCTCTTGATCGAGAAAGGGAGAGAAGTGCCATCGGCGGCTTTGGGGGTATCCCCACATTTAGCGGCGGGGGATGATAAAAAGCACTATGAGTCGGTCGATTATGAAACCCATGCCGCCGCTTTAAGTCAGCGGCGCGGGCACCCTCAGGATCTTCTTTATCTTTCAAGGAACCCAGGGCTTGGGCTTCCGAAGGTCCCCGTTCCTAGGCTGCACCCTTTGACCCGGGACAAGATTACGCTTGGCCGGAAGCTCTTTTATGACCGTCGTCTGTCACTGAATCACACGGTATCCTGTGCCATGTGTCATATCCCAGAGCAGGGATTTACCAGCCAAGAGCAGGCAACGGCCGTGGGCATTGAGGGACGATCCGTGCGTCGGAATGCGCCCACCCTACTCAATGTCGCCTACTGGCCGATCCTCTTCCATGATGGCCGGGAGACGGCCCTCGAGCAACAGGTCTGGGGCCCCCTTTTAGCCCCCAATGAGATGGGTAACCCCTCTGTGGGCGCGGTCATTGGAGCCTTACAGCATCTTCCAGGCTATCAGGGCCTTTTTGAAAAGGCCTTTGGTGGTCAACCGGCGAATATGAATACGGTGGGGGAGGCTTTGGCGGCTTACCAGAGGACCCTAGTCGCGGGTAATTCGCCCTTTGATCGCTGGTACTTCGGCCACGAGGAAGGCGCCATCAGTGTTGAGGCCCAGCGCGGCTTTGATCTCTTTAAAGGTCCAGCGGGATGCTCAGGATGCCACCTGATCAACCCGCCTGTGGCCCTGTTGACCGATGATGCGCTCCACAATACCGGGATTGGCTATCGCGCCAGCATGGGTCTTAGCGCTGGTCAAACCCCCGTTCAGGTGGCGCCTGGCGTGACGTTTCTCATGGATCCCCGACAACTGGGCGCGGTATCAGGCGCGCCACCCTCTGATCTTGGCGCCTATGAATGGACTCAGAACCCTAAAGATCGCTGGGCCTATCGAACCCCTTCCCTTCGAAATGTCGCACTCACCGCCCCTTATATGCACGATGGGAGTCTTCCGACCCTTCTGGCGGTCATTGATTTTTATCAGGCAGGCGGCGTTCAGCATGAGGCCTTAGACCCCTTGATCAAACCCCTTAGGCTGACGCCTGAGGAGCGGGCGGCGCTGGTTCTGTTTCTTGAAACGCTCACGAGTCCCCGCGTTCCTTTATTGGTCGAAGATGCCTGGAGTGCGCCGATGGGCGAGGAGGATCGTCAGGCCCTTAGAAGGGCCGGCCAACCATCGGGAACTTTTCATTGATGATCACACTCTGACTATTTGGCATTTGCCGCTCAACCAGTGAGGGTCCAGATGGAACTGATATGTCTAAGTCTCATGATCGTTGTATTCCTTTTGATTGACCGGATCGCCTCACAGCCGGTCATG
>JBEIRQ010000395.1:0-1845 GCA_040375885.1 Methylococcus sp. | reverse complement strand
TAACAAAATAGGCTTTCCAATTGAAAAGCGCAATCTCTCCTATCCAAAATTCGGTAAAAAAGGGCGATTTAGCGCCTACTTTAAGCCTGATCCTCTCTGATGTCGCCAAATTGAAGCCGATAGAGTTCCGCATAATGGCCCTGACGATCAAGGAGTTCTTGGTGGGTTCCTGATTCGATAATATGGCCTTGGCGCATCACATCAATCCGATCGGCATTCCGAATAGTGGATAGGCGGTGTGCAATCACCAGCGTGGTTCGGTTCTTCATTAGGGTTTCAAGGGCTTCTTGAACGTGTCGCTCGGAAGCGGTGTCAAGCGCAGAGGTCGCTTCATCGAGTAAGAGGATCGGCGCGTCCCGAAGTAATGCGCGCGCGATGGCGATCCGTTGGCGTTGCCCGCCTGAGAGCACAATGCCCTGTTCACCGACTTCGGTGTCGAAGCGTTGGGGGAGACTTTCAATGAAGTCAAGAGCATGAGCGGCCCTCGCGGCTTCGATAATGGCTTCAGGTGTTGCCTTGTCCTGACTCCCATAGGCAATGTTATTGGCGATGGTATCGTTGAAGAGGGTCACTTCCTGCCCGACATAAGCCATCTGCTGGCGAAGGCTTTTAAGGGTGATCGCCTGAAGCTTGATGCCATCAATCAAGATATCGCCCGATGTCGGGTCATAGAGTCTAGGGAGGAGCCTGATCAAGGAGGTTTTACCGCTACCGGAGTGACCCACCAACGCAATGGTTTTTCCTTTTGGAATAATGAGATTGATGCCCTTAAGAACAAGCTCACCCTCGGCGCCATAAGTGAGGCGAACCTCTCTCAATTCGATATCGCCTCCCCTACTTTTGAGGATTTGTGTGCCTTGATCTTGTTCTCGTTCTGAATCTAGGAGCTCAAAGATGCTGGCGCCTGCCGCTATGCCGCGCTGAAGGACATTGGCGAGGTTGGCCACTCGCTTGATAGGGCTCATCAGCATCGACATGGCGGCGATGAAGGCAATGAGGCTCCCAGGGGTGATGGTCGCCCTTACGCTTTCAAGAGAGACCACATAAAGAACCGCAGCAAACCCTGAAATATAGATCAGCTGGATCAAAGAACCTGCACCCGCTTCTGTCGCGATGCGTTTGAGGTAGCGGCTGAAGTTCCGCTCATTTTCGAGGTGAAATTTCTTGGATTCATAAGAACGGCCATTGAAGACCTTGACGATGCGCTGAGCATCAATCGCTTCTTGAGCGACGCTCCCCACATGGCCCATCGATTCTTGGATGCGGCGGCTGATGTTACGAAAGCTTCGGCTGATCTTGCTAACACTAATCCCAAGGAGAGGGCCAACGACTAACATGACCATAGACAGGGTCACATTTTCATAAGCCATTAAAGCGATGAGTCCTACGATGGTGAGCCCGTCTCTAAAAATGCCCATGAGGCCATTGGTCAGTGATTCTGCAACTTGCTCGGTATTGAAGAGCAGTTGCGACATCATTTCACCAGATGAGGAACGGTCGTAGGTGGCCGATGGCAGCTGAAGAAACTGGTCAAACATGTCCTGTCGAAGGTCTGTGACGACCCGTCGGGTGATCCAGCCAGAAAAGTAGTCACTGCCAAAGCCTGCAAGGCCCCGAACGATCGAGAGGCCGATGAGAATGAAGGGGGCGATGCGGAGTGTCGCCGGGTCGTTTTGAACCAGACTCCCATCAATCAGGGGCTGAATAAGCTTCGCAAAGAGGGGTCCCATCGCCGAATAGATCACCATGGAGACGATAGCCAGGAGGAACTTTTTCCAGTGGGGGACCGTATAGCGAAGGAGTCGCCGGTAGATGATAAGACCGGAAACCGAGGGAATAGGGGCT
>JBEIRQ010000351.1:0-2214 GCA_040375885.1 Methylococcus sp. | reverse complement strand
GTCAAAATTTCGGGCGATCAGGGCCAAAATTACCCCGACCAAGGCCATCGGCACAACCAAAATGACCCCCAGCGGGGAGATCCAGTTTTCGTATTGGGCCGCAAGGACCAGAAAAACCAGTAGCAAGGACAGCGCATAGACAAAATAAGCGGTATTTCCGACCAACTTCTGCTGATATGCAACTGACGTCCAATCGTAGTGGAATCCCTGAGGCAATGAGGCATCCGCCATCTGCTCCATGATATGCATCGCGTCACCCCCGCTCACGCCTGGAGCTGGCGCTCCAAAGAAAGGAGCTGCGGGGTAGAGGTTATAACGAGACACCAATTCTGAGCCGACTTTCCGATTGATGGTTAAGAGCGTCCCAAGGGGCACCATGTTGGACTCATTATTTCTGACATAGAGATCCTGAATATCATCGATACTCCGTCGATAAGCGGCATCGGCCTGCACGTAGACCTGAAAGGACTGATCAAATTTGGTGAACAAATTGACGTAGCTTGAGCCGAGATAGGACTGCAGCGTTCCGAAGATGTTTTCAATAGGGACCTGAAGAGATTGTGCCTTGGTTCGATCAATATCTAAAAAAAGCTGAGGACTTAAGGCACTAAAGGTCGTGGCTGAAAAACCGAGCCCACTCTGGGTGGCTGCCGCCCTCATCAACTCGGTCATGATGGGTTGTAACTCCCGAATACCATGCGCGCCACGGTCCTCGACCATCATCTGAAGGCCGCCAACCTGTCCAAGACCCGCAATCGGAGGTGGCGTCACCGCGACGACACGCGCCTCTTGTATCCCATCAAATTTATTTTTTAGATCTTGGAGAATAATGGCCTGACTCAAGGCGTCACCCCGCTTCTCCCAACTCTCGTAAGGCGCAAAAATAGTGAACGCGTTGGCAAGATTGGCCGTATCAGGGACAGAAAATCCACCGATGGTGATCCATCCTTTGATTCCCGGGGTGTCCTTCAATATCTGGCCGACTTTGTCGATCACCGCCCGCACCCTCGGCTGAGAACTCCCTTCCGGCAATTTCCCAAAAATGATGGCGTACCCCTGATCCTCTATCGGCAGAAAACCCGTGGGATGATGCGCAAACATCCAACCACCCAACAGGATAACGCCAACAAAAAGCGCTACCATAGATCGGGTCCTCTCAACCATCCAGCGGATGATCTTGGTGTAGCCCGCTTCAATCTTTCCATAACCGCGATTAAAGGCACGATAAAACGCATTGGGCTCATAATCCTTAGGCCTCGGCTTTAAGTAAAGAGCACATTGGGCGGGTTTCAATGTCAGCGCATTGATGGCGCTAATAATGGCCGTTGAGGCTATGACCAGTGCAAACTGCTTAAAGAGCTCGCCGCTAATTCCAGGAAGAAACGCCGCGGGAAGAAAGACAGCGGAAAGGACCAAGGTGATACCGATGACAGGGCCCGTCATCTGACTCATCGCCTTGATGGCGGCATCCTTGGGGGTGAGTCCCGACTCGATATGAGACGTCGCATTCTCGACGATCACAATGGCATCATCGACCACAATACCAATGGCGAGAATCAGTCCGAAAAGGGTCATCAAATTGACCGAAAAGCCGAGCATGGCCATCGCCGCGAAGGCACCGATAATGGTGACCGGGACCGTCGTCGCGGGGACCAAGGTCGCCCGCCAGTTTTGAAGGAAGAGGATGACCACGGCAAGAACCAAAAAGCCCGCTTCATAAAGCGTTTCATAAACCGCATGAATCGACTGCTCGATGAAGTCCGTCGTATCGTAAAGGATGGAGTAACTCAGTCCTTCAGGGAATTCTGCCGCCATTTTCTTAGTAAGATCCTTGACCTTTGCTCCGATATCTAATGCATTCGCATCGGGGAGGCCATAGACCAAGATCTGAGCCGCCTTATGGCCACTAACCGCCGAAAAATTGGTATAGGATTTCTGGGCTAATTCGACCCTTGCAACGTCTTTGACCCGAACAATTTGCGCGGTGGCGGCATCGGACCCATTTTGGCTGCTTTGGCCATTTTGACTGCTCTTTGGCGTCACGGCCTTCACAATAATGTCTTCAAACTCGGAAATATCTGAGAGCCGTCCCAGCGCATTAATCGTTAACTGGAAGGACTGATCCTCAGGAACCGGAGGACCCCCCAACTGCCCTGCAACCACCTGATTATTTTGCGAGCGAACGGCATCAGCCACATCGGTAGTGGTGAGGCC
>JBEIRQ010000172.1:0-4121 GCA_040375885.1 Methylococcus sp. | reverse complement strand
TATCGACATCCTCCTTCATCATCACCACAAGATCTGGAACCATTCCGGCAGAGGCTCGAGTGGCCATACCCATGAGGATCAGGGTCATCAAAAGTATTCTGGCGATCAATGGTGTTTTTGATGGATTCATGAGTGGTGTCTATTGAGTCTTTGGATACTCATGGACGATACTCCAGGCGCATAGTCCCTGCAAGGATCTTCAGAAGATCGCTGGGTGTTTAGCTGGATGTGTATTTATGCCAAAATGCGCGGCTAAGGTCCCTTCGCCATTTTAAGTGGCCTGGGGTCTAAACCCTCTGACCCCCCCGATCCATGATGCATGTGACCCTGGTCCACGTTTATGTTCTTCCACATTCGATCGCTGGCTTCATCGAAGCGACCCGAGAGAATCATGAAGCATCGATCAAAGAAGCCGGCAATGTTCGCTTCGATGTGCTGCAAGACCCTGAGGATCCTCAGCATTTCATGCTCTATGAAGTCTATCAATCGCCTGAGGATGCAGCCCATCACAAGACGACCGATCATTATGCTCGGTGGCGGCTTCAGGTCCAAGAGATGATGGCCAAACCCCGGCAGGGCATCCCCATGGACTGGCTGTTTCCGGCGTGATCAACGCCATCGACGCTTTTGCCATCGGCCGGCTGCCCAAAATCGTGTTTGGCGCCGGTTCGATCCGCCAACTTCCAGATCATATTCAAGCCTTTGGATCCCATTGTCTCTTGGTCACTGGGGCCCGATCCTTCTTAGGGTCTAGCCACTTTTTCGCGCTTGAAAAGAGTCTTAAGGCTCTGGGTGTCGGCTTCAAGATATTGAAGATTGGGGGAGAACCTTCACCTTCAGATATTGATGAGGCGGTTCAGCTTCACCAGGGCAGTGGGATCGAGGTGGTTGTTGGCGTGGGCGGTGGCAGCGTGCTTGATGCCGCTAAGGCTATTGCGGGGCTTTTAAAGCCTGGCAATAGCGTCATTGATCATCTCGAGGGGGTCGGTCCTGAGCGGCCCTATGAGGGCCCCACAACGCCCTTGATCGCGGTCCCAACCACCGCGGGCACAGGATCTGAAGCCACGAAGAATGCGGTTATCACCCGTCTTGGACCCGATGGCTTTAAAAAATCGTTTCGGGATGACCGGCTGGTGGCCCAAGTGGCCATCATTGATCCGGATCTCCTCGCCTCTTGCCCCAAAGCTTTGATTGCCGCTAATGGCATGGATGCAGTGACTCAGCTCCTCGAGTCGGCTGTTTCCCTTCGGGCCAACCCCTTGACCGATGCCTTGGCGCGGAGCGGACTCCAAGCGGCCTTCAAGGGCCTATTGCCTTGGTATGAGGGCGGCGATTCAGCCTTAGAGGGGCGCTCTTTGATGGCCTATGCGGCGCTTCTTTCAGGCATCTGTCTGGCTCAGACCGGTTTGGGGTCGGTGCACGGTCTCGCCCAGCCACTGGGTTCCTTCTTTCCGATCCCTCACGGGGTTGTTTGTGGGACCTTGCTCGCGAGCGCGACGGAAGCCAATATTGAAGCCCTCCGGCAGCGGTTGCCCGGAGCTCCGCAGCTTCAAAAGTATGCTGATATGGGCCGGGATCTTCTGGGTCAGCCCGGGCTTTGTGAGGTTTTGGCACAGGACGGTTTGGTGGCCGAGCTCAAGGCCTTGACCCACCGACTCGAACTTCCGAACCTCTCCCGGCTTGGGGTTCTTGAATCCGATATTGAGCGCATCGTGCTTCATTCTCGAGGATCCAGCATGAAAACCAACCCGGTCCTTTTAAGCGATGCGGAGATTGGCCACATTCTAAGGAGTCGGCTTTGATGACCCACCAGGCCTCTAAAAGTCCCCTCCAATGGGGACTCCCGGTGCTCTCGGGAGTCCTCATTGGGACGAGCTATATCCCTTTTCCCCCCTGGGCCTCGTTGTTCGCCTTCGTCCCGTTATGGGTCTTCTGGCGCCATCAATCCTCGCTTTTGAAGGTTTTTCTAGGCGGGCTCTTGACCTCGTTTGTGTTTACCCTGATCGGGTTCAATTGGGTGACCTATGTGCTCCATGAGTTCGCTCATCTTGACTGGTGGGTGGCGGGGATTGGCATGCTGTTATTTTCCCTCTTGGCACACCTTTTTGTGCCCCTCGCCGGCCTCTTCTGGTGGCTGCTTCAGGATCGCTATCGGTTTAAGCCTCAGGTCTCGTTGGGGCTGATGGCGGTTTTAACGGCCCTCCTCGAAACGACACTGCCGATGCTGTTTGACTGGAATTTTGGTTATGCGTGGTATGGAGCGGGTCTCCCTATTTATCACTGGGCTGAGGTTGTGGGCTTTCAGGGCTTGAGTGCTTTCACCATCCTGACCAATGTTCTCATGACCCTTCTTCTCACGATGCCCCCTTCGAGGCGGACGGGCTGGGCCCTAATAGGCTTGGTGGTGGGGTTCTTTTTCTTGAATCTGGGTGGCCTTTGGCTTTTAGGACGTCTTCCAGAACCTGATGCTCATGTCAGGGTGCTGATGGCCCAGGGTAATGTGGGTAATGCTGAAAAAATGGCGGCTGAATTGGGTCGCGGCTATCAAGACGGCATCCTCAAGGCGTTTATGGCGGCCACCGATCAGGCGCTGAAGACGAATACGCAACCCGTCGACTTTGCGATGTGGCCTGAAACCGCGTTTCCAGCCATCTTGGGTGAAGGTCTTCGGCCGGATAAATACCGGGTGGCGTTGACGGATTTCCTTCGTCAACGGAACCTGACACTCCTGACGGGTGCCTATGGGGTGGACCTTCCAAGTGGTCGTTTAACCAACTCGCTCTTTGTGGTCAATCCTTTAGGGCAGGTCATCGAGCCCCACTACAGTAAGACCATCCTTTTGGCCCTTGGGGAGTATATTCCTGGCGAGGACTGGTTTCCGATCATTCGCGAATGGCTCCCTCAGACGGGTTTGTTTGCACGGGGTCAGGGCCCGACCACATTGCTGGAGTGGAAGGGATTCAAAATGGGGCCGCAGATCTGCTATGAGAGTCTTTTTCCCTGGTTCAGCCGGGAATTATCTAATAGAGGCGCCCAGTTTATTGTCAATGTCACCAATGATTCCTGGTATGGCGACTGGCAGGAGCCTTGGCAGCACATGGTGATGACTCTGGCGCGTGGCGTGGAATTCCGTCGTCCCGTGCTTCGGGTCACTAATACCGGTATTTCAACCGTGGGGCTTGCTTCAGGCGACCGCATTGGTGAGTCACCGGTTCATGAGATTTGGGCGGGGATTTTCGATGTGCCCTACCTTCAAAATCCAAAGGTGACCTTCTATCAAAAGGCCCCCTACCTGGTCCAAACGTTATTCTGGAGCGCATTGTTTGTCTTAATCCTTCATGGCGAACGCCGTCGGCGAGAGCGCGCTAAGACCTAAATTTGAAAGCCTTGCGCTTCCATCATTTTGGGTGCACGCTCGCACCCTGGGCCCTAGGGGGGCAGATTAAAACCATAATGACGTATCAGGAAAACATCATGAATATCCAACGATGGACCGGCATGGCCTTGGCCATTTTTTTATCCCTATCCGGCTGCCAATTGTTTGGCGACAAGTCGCACTATAACGACAAGGCGCAGATTAATCGCGATGTTGAGACGGCGTTGGCCAAGCTTTATGCCACAACGCCTGAAGCCAAAGTACTGGCTAAAAATGCTAAGGCAATTTTGGTGTTCCCGAGTGTGGTGAAGGCGGGCTTCATTGGTGGGGCGCAGTTTGGCGTCGGTGCCTTGAAAAAGCGGGGAGGAACGGTCGGTTATTACGAGATCGCAGCGGGTTCTTACGGCCTTCAGGCGGGTGCCCAGTCTTTTGACTATATTATGTTTTTCATGAAAGGCAGCGCACTGGATTACCTCAACACGGCTGCGGGCTGGGAAGTCGGGGTGGGTCCGAGTATTGTGGTGGTGGACGCGGGCGTTGCTAAAACGCTCACGACCACGACTTTAAAAGACGATGTCTACGCATTTATTTCAAACCAGAAAGGCTTGATGGGGGGGTTGGGGATCCAAGGATCAAAGATCACCGCATTCAAGCCCGAGTACTAGAAGAGGCTTTTGGGTTCCCCAAGGAAACGACCCCCTTACTGACCGAGCGAGGACCACGGCGCTTTAAGGGGGAGGTTGAG
>JBEIRQ010000182.1:0-3837 GCA_040375885.1 Methylococcus sp. | reverse complement strand
GATCTGATCACCGATGCCGACATTGTTTTTGCAACCGCTGCGGCCGGCATTGAAGTGCTGAGTGCTGAATTGGTGGCTCTTGCGCCATCCCTCAAAGTGGCCGCTGATGTCAACGCGGTGCCCCCTTCAGGGATTGCAGGTCTTGATGCCCATCACCGGGGTCACCCCATCGAAGGCTCTCAGAGTGGGGCGGTCGGTGTAGGTGCCCTCGCGAGTGGTAATATCAAGTATAAAACCCAAAGTGCTTTATTAAAGCGCATGCGGGAAACGACGCACCCCATCTATTTGAGCTTTGATGATGCGTTCGAGCTCGCCCGTGAATTCGCCCGCGCAAGCTAGATGCTGAGGTACACCCCATGAATCATCACGCCTTGGAGGTGTTCTGATGGAAAAAGCTGAAAAACGCAGTGTCCTTCACATGCTGGACCCGATGCCCCATGTCAGTCCTTTTGACATCAACATGGCGGTCGATGCCGGCTTTGACCTCGTTTTTCCCTCTGACAACGTTCAGTTGGATCAAGTCAATGGCTTGGTTCAGGATGCGATCTTTTCGAGGGGCCCCTCTGGCGTCAAACGGACGGGTATTTTTATTGGGGGCCGTGATATTGGCGTGGCGCTGAATATGCTCGAGGCGGCTCGAAAGGCCATGGTACCCCCCTTTGTGGTCTCCGTTTTAGCGGACCCGAGCGGGGCCTTTACGACCGCCGCCGCGTTGGTTGCCTGTGTCGAGCGGCAACTGAAATCTCGCCATGGCGATGAACTCAAAGGGGCGCAGGCGGTGGTCTTCGGTGGTACTGGCCCTGTAGGCATTGCAACAGCCGTTATTGCCTCCTTGGCAGGAGCGGATGTCACCATTGTCGATCCTTTTAATGTCGATCATGCCCTCGATAAGGCGAGCGAATATAACGAGCGCTGCGGTTCCAGTATCGTTGGGACCTATGCCAGCTCCGATGCGGACAAGGCGCGTCTTCTAGCCCAGGCGGATGTGATTTTCTGTACCGCCAAGGCGGGTGTTCAGGTCCTTAATGCCAGCGTCTTATCCGATGCCACCCAGCTGAAGGTCGCCGGCGATGTCAATGCGGTCCCACCGCTTGGTATCGAAGGGATCAAGCGCAGTCATGATGGCGACCCGCTCCTTCACGCCGTGAATTCACCCGGAGCGGTCGGGATCGGCGCCCTCGCTGTTGGGGACATTAAGTACAAGTTACAGAATGCGCTCTTAGGCTCACTCCTGACTAGCGAAACCCCGTTGTATCTTGATTTTCGTCGGGCTTTCGAAGAAGCGCGGCGATTGGTGTGACTTTTGGTGTATCTGTTATGAGGGCGCTGGCTTTAGGCGGCTTCCTCATCGCCTCCCTTGCGATCAGTCGCTTAGAGGCTGCTGAAGGCCAACAGAATCTTCAAGAGGCCCTTCAGACCCTAGCCCTCCAAGCGGGGTTTCGGGTTGAGGGGGGCGAGCGACTGGAGCCTCTCATCGTCCAGCCCCCCTCGGGGGATCCCCTAAAGCAGGTTCGACGCTGGTTGGAGGGCTACAACTACACGATGACGCTTAGAAGGCCTGGGGTCATCGAATCGGTTCGGATTTTAGGCGCACGGGGTGCCCCTTACTCTCGGGAGACATCCGCGACGACCCAAGTCTCCACCCATCGGCAGGGATCCCATCATGAGGTCGAAGTGCGTTTGACGGGGCCTTCAGGATCGGTCAAGACCTTGACCTTGCTCATCGATACCGGGGCCTCCTTGCTGGTCTTGCCGACCTCCTTGGAAAGTGAGCTAGGATTTACTCAGGAGACGCTTCGGGCGGGGACCAGCCAAACGGCGAGTGGCACCGAGCCGGTCCAGATTGGACGCTTGAGTCGGGTGAGTCTTGGGCATGCTGAAGTCTCCGATGTCGAAGTGGCCTTCATGGCGGATGACAAACTCAAAGGGCAGCAGCTTTTAGGGATGAGTTTTCTTCGTCACTTCAAAGTGACCCTGGATGATGCCGCCAGCGAACTGATCCTGATGGCCCAATAGACGTTTTTTCTTCAAACCTTAAATCCCGCCTTCTTTTTTGATCTCGGTCAACATTCAAAGTTTGAACCTCCTCTAGTCTTACCCCACGTTCAGCGAAAGCAGAACGGGATTAAAAAAAGTAAATGATTCTGGAGGATTATCCGATGACTGAAGAAAAAGATCTCTTTTGGGTATACATTGGCGGTGTGGTTCTTGCTGTGATCGTGACATTGTTCATGGTCAAGGGCTCTGAGCATGACAAATATGCGACGGCTGCGAAGGCGATCGCTGAGGATTCCAGCAACTCAGCGTATAAGCACGCTCCTTGATGGATGTCCTTTTTTAGGCGGCCTTCGAGGGGCTATTCCCCTCGAAGAGGCGTCTGGTTTTAATCATGTCGAAGGCCTTTGAAGGCCCCCCATATCAGATTTATCTCTCTCTCCCACCCATCAGGCCACTCCCCCTAAAATGAACAGACCCGATCGCATGACGGAGTGTGATCGTTGCTTGTTCTATACTGAAATTCATTGTTGAGCCCTGAGGTAGGCGCCAGCTTTTTTTAGGAAGCAATCCGGGTTATAGGATCGGTGTTCGGTTCGAGTCCTTGTCCCTCTCGGTTTAGGGGATAGTCGTCACATTCTTGATGACAAAAAGAGCATCCGCTAGCGGTCTTTTCAGGATCGACGACACGACAAAAAAAGCGCGCCGCCCTTTGGGGGTTACGCGCCAAGTGCTGTTGCAGGTCTTTCAACGGAACGGTGAGGTCTCCCTCCAATCCGTATCGTTGATGAAATTTTAAGGGCATCTCCCCCAAGCTTCATTGTCCCTGGTCAAGCCCTGGCGCCATGAATATTGATCGAGATCAAGTCATCTTCGAGCTTCTCTAAGGTTGACCCGCAGCGATTTTCAAACCGTTGATGTCGAGGAGCTGAATCCTTTTTCCCTTCACTTCGATAATCCCCGCTGATTCAAGGCGCCCGAGAAGGCGGCTGACTGTTTCAAGCGCGAGGCCCAGGTGATTGCCGATGTCTTGGCGGGTGAGGCTCAGGTGGAAGGATTCAAATGGGAAGCCGCGACGCTGGTAACGGCTGGCAAGGTCTAAGAGAAATCCGGCCAGGCGCTCTTCTGCAGGGCGTTGGCTCGCGGCCAGCTGCTCGACCGCCTGATCCATCTGTTCACAGCTTCGCTCAAGAAGAATGTGTTGAAGGCTTGGAATCTTTTTGGCGAGAGGCTCAAGATCACTCGAGGCCAGTTCACAGTAACGACTGGTCTCAAGGGCTATCAGCGCGCAGCGATGTTCTTTGGCGGTCAGTCCATCAAAGCCAAAGAGCTCCCCAGGGAGGACGACTGAGATGATCGTATTCCGACCCTGACGATCGGTATGGACCAGTTTGGCGGAACCTGATTTCAGTGCATAGATACCGCTGAAGCGCTCACCAGCCCAATAGAGGGTTTCGCCTTTTTGAAGGACACGGTCACGGCGGACGATTTGTGAAAGATCCTTGATATCTTCATCTTCAAGGTCTTTTGGGAGACAAATTCTGGTGAGGTTGCAATCCTCACAGGCGACTTTCACGAAGGGTTGAGCCCTTAAAGGCGGGTGGGCGGTCATCTGGTCAGGGGTTCCTCATTCATAAAAAACATGACATTAGTGACTGAAATGGATTCCGTCAATTGGCCCCTCGTCAAAGAGGGCGATTTGATCGTGGCAGCTCTCTTAACCATGAAGCTAGCGTCTCGTGATGACGAACAGCCTTGATCGTCCGCTCCGTCTCCTGAAGCTCTTTCTTGATGACCGCCATATCTTGGCGTAGGCGATGCAATAAAAGGTCGGGGCGGCAT
>JBEIRQ010000113.1:0-5764 GCA_040375885.1 Methylococcus sp. | reverse complement strand
TCAAGCATACCGAGTGCCATGGCCTCAAGGTCATTCAAAAGCTTTACCTTCTGAGATTGAAGGCCTTTTCTTAAGGCATCTCCTTCAATATGCCAAGGGAGATTAGTGGTCTTGCAGGCGTCATCGATGACAGGGCCCGCGATCCCAAGGCAGACGTCCTCAATAACATTTTTAGAGCCAATAAAAGCATCCAGAAGTTCATCAAAAGATGTGAAATCGTGACTGCTAAAAGTTTCCTCTCGCAAGATGAGAGGTCCTGCTGATCCTTTTTCTATCAAGGCCAGCGAAGTTTTGGTTCCCCCGATATCGCCAGCGAGCTTCATCAGATTGTCTCCTTCAAGGTGTTATCGAGGGTCATGAGGTAATTCAGAGCGTGCACAATAGCATCTGCCAGATTGCCGGGATCAAGGTGATAAAAAGACTCCCAGGCTTTAGCGACGTGCTGCCCGTAATCTGCTTCGTGTTCAGGGTGTAAGGCCAGCCACTGAAGTCGTACGGCATGCCCCAGAAGAATGTCGATGACGAGGGTATCGTTGATTCTAAAATCCGGATGCTCACTAAAAATGGCGGCGAGCGTCATCAGCGTCTCAACGGTGAGCTGGCGATAAATGGGCGCCTCTATTTTATTGAGGACATGCGTGACATAGAGCCTGAAGGTCTTTTCTCCAACGGTCATGTGGGAGAGCAGTTCTTGACTATCGATGCGCCGTTGGCTGTTGTATTTATCGCCGATCATGAGGCCATGGCTGTGATGAAGAATTCGCCAGACCCCTTCGAAAAAAGCATCTCCCTCGCGGCCAAAACTGCCTTGTTGTTCCCGCCAAAGAGACCAGTTGATCGATGTCTTCGGTACATCACTCCCTGATTGATCCTCAAAAGGTAAGCGAGCCAAGGCGAGTGAGGCCTGATCTGTCTCTGCGTGAAGTGATTCGACCGCGCCCAGTTGAGATTGGCTTAGGCTGACATCCATGAGCGTTTCCCGGAGTTTATCCGCGAGGTGATGGGGCGCTAGTCTCATCAGCTTGTCGAAGCTTTGATCCCATTCTGTGCCTTCACGGTGTTTCTCAGCGGCGATGATGAAATCAAGAATCTGTCCGACTCGAATGGTATTCATGTCTTTAAACAGTCTGGAATCCTGTTTCATAAGAAGGCCAATGGCAATAATCAGCTCCTGAATCAGCACCTGCACACTCAGATGATCCGGATTATAGAGTCTGATGGCGCTGAGTATCTCAGAAGAATCCATGGGTTTTCGGATGGTCGCCTTACCGCTGTAAGACTTCCCAACGGTCAGCGCATGTTGTCGAACCAGAATTTCGGTGACCGCCTGCTCAAGGTCAATATCATATTTACCCAACAAGGCTGAGATAAGACGGACCATTCGCCAGTCGTGGTGATTGCTGGCCCATTGATAAAGGGATTCAAGGTGCGCTTCGAGTGTGGAGCTTCTCTGTCCTGTTCTAAGATCCAGCAGGTGATGAACGCCATGTCGGCTGACCAGAATGGTCAAAAGATCAAGGTGCTCATAGGGATTCTGAGTGGATTCGAAACGCTGGATCAGCTCAAGATCATCGGCTATTTCAAGTGCAATCAGAGGGCCGCTATAGGCCGTATCCATGGAGCGAACAGGTTGATCAAGGTCAGCGCCATCGTTCGCTTGAGGACCTTCTAGTTCAGCGCCTAATTGGAAGTTATGAAGGAAAGCAATGCGTTCAAAGGCGGTATCTTCGGAAAATTCAGAGAGTCGACAGACCTTGACAGGAATATCCGTCGCTTCGCCTTGGACAAGATGCTCTAGAAATGACAAGAGAACTTCCCCATCAGGGCCTTCGATCATGTTGGGGTGAACATCGATGACCAAGAGCGGCTTCGATGGGCTATCCCAATGATGGCTGATATAGGCTAGCTCAGTCCGTAGCCTTTCAATCAGCAGTGTGTTGTCAAGAGCGAGGTAAAAGCCCTTTTGGTTCATGAATTGTGGGATGAACATCACCGGAACGCCGGCAAGAAGATACGCCTTTGAAGTCGCGAGGGTTCTCAGTTGTCGGTAGGGTCGCCCAGTGAGCCCCATCCGATCGTTGCGACCTATCTGTCGATAAGCCAAGGAGAGCTCCCGTGCATCGCGAATCTCCAAAGGGGCTATCTCCTGCCGGGTTTGGGAAGGGATACCGCGATGAAGGAGTTTCTGTTGGATGGACTGACTCTCAGCCAAAAGGGCAACTTGCACGGTGACCAGTGCATGCGGTTGTCTTGTGATATGCCGGTTTAAAGGATCAATATCCTTTGGGATTAACCAACCATCGTGCATCAGGGAACCCAAAATGTAGAGACTCTGGGCCCAGACGAGAGGGATATTCTCATTGGGAACACGAGGCGTTGATCCTGGATTTTGGCGCTCCTCTTCGAGGAATTCAGCCGGCACTCGATAGAGTTCCGGGAGCAGCTTTTGTCCATCCCGTTCGATGGTCAACGTCTCAAGTTTGGCTCGAACCCGGTTAGCTTCTTCTTGATCACCGCGGTAAAGGCTCCCCAACAATTGATAAGTCAGAAACAGGGGCCATTCGCATTCGATATGGGCGAATGCTTTGAGTTCATGCGGCTCATAATGAAGTCGGTTTGGATCCTCGATGACGGTCTGGTGGCCATCTAGCAAAAAACGTTTGCAGCCATAGGGGCCCTCAAGCCGCGATCTAATTTTGTCGAGTGTTTCTTCAAGGACCTTGGGGTCGTCAATGGAGAACGCTGGATAACCTACAATACTCAGCAGTGCCGCATCGACTTCCTTCGAGACGGATTCTCGCGGGAGAAGGGCGTTCAGGGTTATCCGAGTTCTAGCGATATCATCACTGATGACGTGAATAATGGCCGCTTGACCGCCGTCTTCACCAAAGAGATTAAACCCTGAAAGGGCTTCAAGTGCTGCCTTGGCCATGCCGATTGAGCTCGTATTCAATTCGGCCTCGCCATGATTGAGCTTGTGACCTCTTTCCCAGATACCGTAATCGGGTGTGCGATAAGCGCGAGCAATATAATGGACCAGATTCTGGATGAAGTTCACTTCATCTATCGTGAAAATGATCCTCAAGCCCGACGCCGTCATTTGCGCCAGCATTAAGAGGTAGAGAGAGGTCGCATCGATCTGTAAGTGCCCCCACGCGTCATCTCCAACGACGCTCTCCCCGGTCTTGGTGTCGTATTTGGCATGCAGCGCATCAAGGGGATCTTGGCTGTGTTTGAATCGTTCGACTTTGGCAGACTGACGCATCATGGCGGTCAGAAGACCTCGCATCAGTTTGACAACACTCTGCTCAAGCTCGTAAGCGCGCCCCTTCGTATCGCCCTGTTTCCGTAGTGAGATCGCAAGGCCCCAGGGGGCAAGGATGCTGTAAACATTGTCACGGACCCAGGCATCAGTGTAATCGCCGTGGTTAGTGATCGCCGTACTCGCCGGCAGAAGGCCGGTTACCCAGTCTTGGCGGGCGAGGATAATGTTCTTTACCTCAAGCCAGTAATCTTCGAGGGGGGTGGCATTGGGTTCCTGAGTCTTAGGCAAAGACTCCCCACGGCCTAGCAACTGATTAAAAAAACGCCCAATACTTTGGGTATCCATGAATTACTCCGCCATCCGGACGCTGGATTCGAAGCGATTTCCTGCGGCCTTAAGAGAAAGGATGAGCTCTGATCGAGTGATGCCGAGAATGTCAGCCCATGCGTTCAGCGACCAGGTGGGGCAGCCATCACGGGGACTGACTTGATCAGCCAATGGCAGGTATCCCTTGTGGATCAAGTCAAAGTCCTCAATGGAATGGGGGATGGGCATTTTTTTTTGGTCAAGTGTCACGCCGGCTGTCAGGTGTTTTTGACATCCACAATGCAGTGAGCTGCCACGATGGAGGGTTGCTGCCGAGAGCACCTTCTCGGTTCCACAGATACATTGGCATAGATAGCGTGCTTCGTGGTTAAGGCGTTCAACCTCATCCACGATGACCCAGTCGCCGATACGTTGTCCTAGCGCGAAAGTCTGCCCCACAGGTAGCTCCTTGTTGCTTGCAGGAAGAATGATTCTTTAAACCACCTAGCAATTCACAGGCCATCCTTTGATGCTTCTGTCCAGGTGTTGGAGTCCTATCAGGCGGCCCCGGTGTTCGGGAGATGACGCTGATACGATCCTTTAGCTGCCCTCACTAGAAAGGGAGGGTGCGCCCAGCGAGGGTGGGCATGACCAATTGTGTGCGCAATTTGCACAAAACAGGGGCTAAATCAGTCGGTGTGATTCATATGGTAAACAATTTGCCCCCACCTAGACTCTTTCTTCTTGCGGTTCATTAAGCGAATCTGACGTTGTCCCTTTAATTACCGGAGATGGTTATGGAAATGTCTACGATTCTTGTAGTGACCTCCATGTTTGTGAGTCTGGGCATTCTCGTCGGCGCGGTCGTCAAGACGCTCGGCGATTCTGACAAATGAGCGGTTCCCTCATAGACGTTGATCTTCCCACATGAAAAAGTCCTTAGGTGGGGATCCCTCAGCGATATCCTCTCTCGCTGAGGGATCCCCCTTTCTTTCCTGATGAAGGACAGAAGCCCCTTACTTTGAGCGAATAAAAAGACAGCCATCAAGGGTCTTTGCTACCTAAGATACCATCGGACCGACCGTTGCATGCGATTCAATTTCCCGCGATCTACGTGAGGGTTTATGATGACTCATGGGCATTAGTAGGACCCCTTGTGTCGGGTCATTTTCATGGGTGGATCTTAGGTAATGGAATTATTGACTAACATCGTTCGCGAAACCGCGGATAGTTTCGGGCTTGGCCTTAAAGCAGGGCCACTTGTCGCTGAAACCGCCAAAATGCTGTTTGAAGAACGTCTCGGGGGCCTTCAGGGCTTCATCGGCCATCTCAAGGCGGCCGGACTTGAAGAAGAGGTGAGTCTTTGGCAGAACCCCAAAAAGCCGGTTAAGCCACTCGACCCCGCAGTCCTTGAAAGCTTGGTTGGCACCGCCAGCATTCAGGAAATGGGTAAAAAACTGGGCCTTGCAAATGCCAGGGTCCGAACGGCGATGGCCTTTGTGGTTCCTTTGCTGATTCGTTACTTTGCACTGGGTGAGCGGATCCCATCCTCGTTGCCCCCGCAAATGCTTCATTTTTTTGAGCGGGACTTTTCCGCGGCTATCGCCCCTCGGAGTCTTCCCCTTCGCCATCGTCGGCGCGCACCCCAAAGGCGTTTCACGGCAACTCTTGGCTGGAGCGTGGGCGTTCTGATCCTTTTACTGTCGGGACTTTTCTTAGGCTTGGATATTCTTAAAAATCCAGCGCCGTCGAACCCGCCGCCGGCACAAGAACCGCCTCCTATAGCGGTTACACCGCCTGAAACCCCCGTGGTGGATATGACCAAGCCTCAGGCCAAACTTTTCATACGCAATGAGGCGGGCCAGTTTATCTTTAGCGGCACCGTCAATGGTTTTGAAGGGAAGGCGAAGGTCGTTGACCAGCTCCAAAAGTTTTTTGGACAACCTCGCGTTCAGGGCGATCTTCAAATAGATCCTTCACTGGCTCCCCCGCCCTGGCTAACGATTATGGATCGGATTCTTCCCCAACTTGATATTCGAGGCCTTGATGTGCGCATGGATGGTGTCACGGTCAGGGTGGGCGGTTGGATCAATGAAACAGATCGTGAAAGCGTCTTACGGAGCCTTAAAGCGGCCATGGGCCCTGGCTATCGTTACGGTTATCTTAGAAGTGAAGAAGTTGAGTTGTCTCAGG
>JBEIRQ010000289.1:0-2772 GCA_040375885.1 Methylococcus sp. | reverse complement strand
GTGAACGGCTAACGGAAGCGTTAAGCAACCTCCGTGAGGCCACTCTGACCCTGGCTGAAAGCCACCCTGGGGATCGTGATGAGCTCCACAGAATCGCCAAGATCGGTGCTTTTCTCAATGACAGCCGATATCAGTTTCATGACATTGAGCAGCTTCGAAAGCAAGGGCATCATGGCGAGGCCCGGGAAAGACTCACCCTTTACTCAAGCCAGCGCATTGATCAGGAGTTTCAGCCGCTCATCGATGAGGCATTGCATGAACATCGGGAGCGAGCGACCCAAGCCCAATCGGAAGTCGATACTCTGATTGATCGATCCCGCTGGCTTGCGATTCTGGATGGCACTGCAGCGGCGCTGATCAGTCTCTACGGGGGGGTTCTCCTCTCACGCCGCCTCAGCCGATCCATTCTTGCGCTGATGACAGGAACCCAACAGATCGCCGATGGCAATCTTTCTGCCCGCGTCCAATTAACCGGGGATGATGAGTTCAGCACCTTGGCCGGCCATTTCAATCGGATGGCCGAGAAGATTCAAAAGCAAAGAGAGGCCCTTGAGGAGCGACAAGATCGTCTTGAAGCGCGTGTGACCGAAAGGACACAGGAACTCCTCGATCTAAACCAGAACCTCTTTCGCATGGACCAGGATCGAAGGGCCTTTCTTGCCGATATCAGCCACGAACTTCGGACGCCGATCACCGTCATTCGCGGCGAAGCAGAGATTGCACTCAGAAATCCCAAAACCCCCACAGACGATTATCGTCAAGCCCTTCAAAGAATCATCGATCTCTCGGTCCAGTTGGGGGATCATGTCCATGACCTTCTGGCCGAAGCCCGTTCCGAGCCCCGCAATCCGGACGAGGCCAAAAACCGCCCCATTGATCTTAAGGATCTTTTATCGGAGGTCTATCTGGATCTTAAGATTCTTGCCGAAGCTGCGGGGATCGATACGAAAATCATGCTGCCAGAGCATCCCGCATGGATTCTTGGCGATCCAAACCGACTGCGTCAGGCCCTGCTGATCCTGGGTGACAACGCCTGTCGCTATGCGCCTCCGGACACCCTGACATCCTTGACTCTCGACTTATTTGGCGAGTGGGCCGTGATCACCCTGAAGGATCAGGGCATCGGCATGACGGCCGAAGATATGGGACGTATCTTCGAGCGCCGATTTCGGGGAGAGAATGCTCGAAGCCTCAGGCCTGAGGGCTTAGGTCTTGGGTTGGCCATGGTGCACTCAATCATCTCCCAGCATGGCGGCAAGATTACCGTCGAAAGTAAGATCGGCCAGGGATCCACCTTCGCCTTATCGCTCCCCCTTCTCTCTGTCACGCCCACTTAGCGTTGGAAAAATCATGATGAATCAACCACTCCAAGGTCTCCGTAAAATTCTCATGATTGAAGATGATCCCAGGATCGCTGATTTTGTGAGTCGCGGCCTTCGCGCTGAGGGTTATCTGGTGGAGATCATGCCGACGGGGCGAGAGGGACTCCTCGCTGGGCGCGATCCCCAGTTCCGAGCGATCCTCCTTGATATCGGGCTCCCGGACATCAATGGACAACAGGTGTGTGAGCAGCTTCGGTCTGAAGGCGTGACCACGCCCATCCTGATGTTGACAGCGCGCGATGCCATTCCCGACAAGGTGAAGGGGCTTAAGTCGGGTGCCGACGACTACATGACCAAGCCGTTCTCCTTCGAAGAGCTTCTCGCGCGGGTTGAAGCCCTCCTGAGGCGCGCTGAAATGGAGTATGGCGGGGAAAATCCTGAGGTTGAGGTCGCAGATCTCCTGCTGAACCGACAAACCCATGAGGTCTCTCGGGCCGGTCGCCCCATCGAGCTGACCGCCAAGGAGTACAACCTTCTTGAACTTCTGATGATTTCCGCTGGAAAACTGGTGAGCCGGGCGCGTATCTTGGAGCAGGTCTGGGGCTACAGCAGTGACCCGCTCACCAACGTCGTTGACGTCTATATCCGCCAGCTGCGCAAGAAGATTGATGAAGGTCACGAACCCAAATTGATCAAGACCGTTCGCGGATTTGGCTATCGTCTCGATTCCTTTTCAGATTCCTGACCCACCAAAGATTAATCCCTTTCATGATGATGACGGTGATGACCGCCGTGACCATGGTGGCGGTTGGGGTACCCTTAAGGTGCGTAGCCATAGCGAGGGTCGTAATAAACCATGGGCGGTGGCGCCCAGAGGGGGGCCGGGCTGATGGTGATCTGCGGAAGGATGATCGCAGGGGGCGTGACAGCAACCATGGGCGCCATCGGGACGGCCCATCCTCCCCAGCCCTCTGAATCAGCCCGGCAGGGGGTCTCCATAACCAAGGCGCCCAGCATCAGAATCCATCGAACCATTGAACCCTCCCAAAAATCAATACCCGCCATGGGAGCCATTATCCGGCAGAGCCAAGCACACTCAATCCGGTAAGTTCCGATTTAATCGTTTCCTCATCATTCCATGAGCCCATCTTCATCGAAGTGCCCGGATGCCGACACAGGGGGCCATTCACCAGTAGAATAGGGCCTCTTTCTGCCTTATCTGGATGTCCCGCATGAGCCACTGGTTTGAAGATAATTCGAAGTCGATCGGGCGTACACCCCTCGTTCGCCTGAACCGCATCACCGATGGTGCCGGCGCCACCGTCCTCGCCAAAATCGAGGGCCGGAATCCCGCCTACTCCGTCAAATGCCGTATCGGCGCCTCGATGGTCTGGGATGCCGAGAAAAAAGGCCTCCTCGGCAAAGGCAAGGAAATCGTCGAACCCACCAG
>JBEIRQ010000390.1:0-1885 GCA_040375885.1 Methylococcus sp. | reverse complement strand
GGGGAACCTAAAGAGGACCCTGAATTTGGTTCCGTGGAAGTCTTTCATGAGGACGTCACGTTTGAATTGCCTCTCTTAAATCCAGGGCGCCTTGAAAGCGCCTTAAGTCTCACGGCTTCCTTCCAGGGCTGTGCAGATCGGGGTGTTTGCTATCCGCCGATGACCAAGACGATCTCCCTGAAACTGGCCGCCTTAAGCGTTGCTCCCACCCTGCCAGAAGCAGCGATGTCGGCCTCCCCTGGGGAATGTGAGGTGGGCCCTGCGACCGGGTTTATCGAAACCGAAGGCCTTTCAGAGCAGTGTACAGTGGTTGATACCTTGAAAAAGGATTCACTCTGGTTAACGATCGGAAGCTTCCTCGGGATGGGGCTTTTATTAGCGTTTACGCCCTGTATCTTTCCGATGATTCCTATTCTCTCCGGCCTGATTGTTGGCCATGGCCACAAGATCACCACGGGTCGTGCATTCATGCTGTCCTTGAGTTATGTGCTTGCATCGGCGCTCGCTTATACGGCGTTTGGGGTTCTTGCAGGCCTTTTTGGCAAAAACCTACAGGCTCTTTTCCAGGACCCTACGATCATCGTGGCCTTTAGTTTGGTCTTTGTGGCGTTAGCCTTGTCCATGTTTGACGTCTTCACGTTCCAAGTCCCAGGGTTTCTTCAATCAAGATTGAGTCACTGGAGTGATCAACAGAAGCCAGGAACCCTCTTGGGGGCCGCGGTCATGGGTGGACTTTCAGCGCTGATTGTCGGGCCCTGTGTGGCGGCCCCCCTGGCCGGCACCCTCATTTATATCGGCCAAACCGGCGATGCCTTCCTGGGTGGGGTTGCGCTTTTTTCCCTAGGGCTTGGCATGGGGCTACCACTTCTCGTGATTGGCGCCTCGGCGGGTCGTTTGCTGCCTCGCGCCGGCAACTGGATGAATACCGTGAGGGCCGGTTTTGGCGTTGGGCTTTTGGCGATTGCTGTTTGGCTCTTGGATCGCATCTTGCCACCGGCGGTCACGATGGTGCTGTGGTCCTTATTACTGATTGTCCCGGCGATCTACATGGGCGCGATCGATGCTTTGCCGGCCAATGCGACAGGTTGGCACAGGCTTTTTAAGGGTCTTGGGATTGCCATGCTCACCTATGGCATTCTTTTATTAATCGGGGTCGCCGCCAATCAGTCCGATCCCCTGCAACCCCTTCGGGGGCTTAAGGACGCCCCGTTATCTAAAGCCGCCAAGGTCGATCAACCTGAAGGGCTTTTATTCAAGCGGGTGACGTCGCTCCCGGAACTCAAGACAGCTCTGAAGGCCGCTTCTCAGCGAGGACAGTCAGTGATGCTGGATTTCTATGCGGACTGGTGTGTCTCTTGTAAGGAAATGGAGCGTTATACCTTTCATGACCCCAGTGTCATCAATGCGCTTGGCCCCTTTGTGCTCCTGAAGGCGGATGTCACCGACAACAGTGATGACAATCAGGCTTTGATGAAATACTTCAATCTAATCGGCCCCCCAGCGACTTTATTCTTTGGCCCCGATGGCGAGGAGCAGCGGGGTTTGAGGGTCATTGGCTTTATGGAAGCCAATGACTTTGTCGCCCAAATCCAGAGAGTTCGCCACTGATGCGTTTCTGGCTGATATTGATTTTCGCCGGGGCTCTTTCGCTATTGGCGGGGGTCACCACCCGGCAGTGGCTAGCGGATTCACTCGCCGTTCCGATCAAGGAACCTTTGTTGGTTGATCTTGAGGGAAAGGCGCGCACCTTGTCCGAATGGAAGGGACGTGTCGTGGTGGTTAACTTCTGGGCAACTTGGTGTCCCCCATGCCGTGAGGAAATGCCGGATTTTGCAGCGATCCAAAGCGAATTCGAGCGGCAGGGCTTATCTTTCATTGGTATTGC
>JBEIRQ010000349.1:0-2236 GCA_040375885.1 Methylococcus sp. | reverse complement strand
CGAGGCTTACCTTTGGGCCTCTGTGGCCGCCGATCTCGGGCACCCCGAGGGGGAAGCCCTTAGGAGCGAACTGGCCAGCGCCCTCTCACCGGCGGACCTCAATACCGCACTGACCCGCCTCAATGGATGGCGGGAGCAGCAGGATCGCCGGCTTGAAGCTTTGGCCCATCCGGTGCAGGCGGATTCCAAGGAGCACTTAAAACAGGCTCCAAAGCCCACCCTCAAACCTCACAGCCAATCGCCCACCAAGGCGTCACCTCAAGCAAAAACCAAGGCCCATCCCGAAAAAAAGGCTCAAACAAAGGCTAAAGCCACAACCAATAAAAAAACAAAAAAAAGATGAAGCTCAGGCCGTGAAGTGACAAACGTAATCCAGAAGATCCAGCGTTTCAATCTCAAACCGGCTATGACCGGGCACTTCAAAGGAGTCACCCGCCATATAGTCCTGCCAGTCATTGACGCCTTCGAGGCGGACCCTACAATGCCCCCCGAGGATCTCCATCACCTCGGGTGATGCGGTATTGAAGGTCAACAGGGAGGGCAAGATGACGCCGATGGTCTTCCGGCTGCCATCCTCAAACAACACCGTGTGGCTGATGCATTTTCCATCAAAGTAAACATTGCTTTTCTTGATGACGCTAACCTTGTCAAATTGACTCACTGTAGGATTCCTTATAAGAGTGTCGATAAAAAATGGGGCGAAAGTACTTCGCGTGATTTAGATGAGGACGATGAGGACCCCTAAAAGGAGGAGCCCCCCAAGGATCCGATAAGGCCAGGCCAGTTCATCAAAAGCCAGACGAACTTCCGTGATGCGGATCAAGGTCCAGATCCGCGCCTTCGGCCAGGCCTTGGTCTTCAAAAATCTAAAGGCCATCCTGCCAAGAATGAAGATGAGAAAAATCTTAAGCGGCGTCAGCCCAAGGGCTGTCGCCACCTCGGAATAGCGATCCGCTTCATGGGGGAAATGGTTTTTGAGCCAGCTGGCCAATTGATCCTCGAGCAGCTCCTCAGGCGCCTCAACGAGAACCAGCCAGATTTTTTCAAGCACCTCTAAAAGGAACTCGAAAATGTGAATCCCAAGCTCCAGAAAGACCTCCCAGAGCACCACCAAAAGCGAAAGGCCACCCCCAAAATAAATCAGCGGCTTCCAGCTGGGCTGAATGTCTGCGGGCATTTCGGGGCCTTGATTGACCTTCGGCGGCTCCGGGGTAAGTTCAGCGTTACTCATGCGTTCTAGGACTGCTTCAAGGTTTAAAATCGAGAAAGGTTAACGGTCAACGTGGGCACAGACAAGCACAACCAGAAAGCACCCTTCAAAAGCTTTACTCAGTGGACCACAGGGGGCGGCGAAAATTCCTTTTCGTTTCAAGGTTGATTCCGGGTGTTTTGAGCGCTTTGAAATGGTTCTATATGATATAGTTCGCGGGCGAAATTGGCCCGATAAAGCCATCGCGGAGAATCCTTCCCGTTGTTTCTTTTAGACCATCGGGAATACGATCAAATAATAGAGGCACCCCAGAAAGCCCCGAAAAAAAACCATCGAGAGCCTCATGGAAATCAAAGAGTGGCTGCAGGTCTGGCAGTTTGAACACAATCCCTTTGTCATCTTCGACGCCGACAGGGATCCTTATCTTCAGACGTCCATGGTGGAGAACACCTCCCTTCGGTCCGTTCTACTCCATATCGACAAGCCCACCCCCTATGTGATTTTTGCGATCAGGGGTGCCGGTAAATCATCGATGCGCATCGATACCGAGCGCTACCTCAATGATTATCGGGATCAGGTTCTCATCATTTCCTATGTGGAGTTCAATGAGCTCCTGGCCGAAGTCGCTCGGCCGAGGACCCTTCCCCTCGAATATGCCTCTGACAAATCGGCCCTGACGCGTTTCCTCAAGGGGAGGAAAGAGATCCCGCTGGCGCGCGAACCTAAAATGACCCTCGATGATCATCTCGATTACATCCTAAAGCTTGGCATCGAGGAGCTCTATCGCACGATCGTTAACACGCCGCGCGAGGATCTCCTGAAGGATAACCGCGAGATTGCCGAAAAGTTTTTGCTGTTAACGGCGCTTTATTACACGCCGAATGATCTCTCCAGCAAAGTCGCTACACTTCGCCGATTGATTGAGATCACCGGCTACGAGCGGAAGCTTCCTTTCTTCCTGAAAAAACAGGCCAAGTTCATCGCTGGCGAAATTTATCGTCAAATTCGGGGCGTCCCGGTCTCTCT
>JBEIRQ010000057.1:0-8353 GCA_040375885.1 Methylococcus sp. | reverse complement strand
GTCATCGAAGATCACAAGGATCTGGTAGTGCCCCACTCTGGCGTTTTATAGATGATCGATCAGTCTCTGGGCTTCAGGACCTGAACCCACGATGGCGATGCGACAGGTGGGAAGATTTGAATGTCGCTCCCTCCTGAAAAAACAGAAGTCCACGAGACTTAAGCCGATGACGCTCAGAGTGCACCAACCCATCAACCAAATTGGGCTGATGACATCGCTTGCCCCCGTAAGGTAAAGAAGAGCCGCGGTTGCTATGAGGGCATTGCCCCATAGGGTCAGTAAGCGCTGAGCGGGTTTTTTAAGGTTAGATTCAAAGGGCTTGGTTTTGAGATGAAATAAAAACGCCATGAATGCGAGGTGAGTGCCTGTCACGGCAAGGTAGGGGAGGCCTCGGAGAGAAAAAGGGCCACCCCAAAGCGAATACGCCAGAGATGCCGCTAAGAGGCCGATGAGGAGATGAATCAATAGGGGCACGAGGTATTTTTGTTCTTATTAGGGCAGTGATCATGGTTTCGTGTCACCATCATGTTGTATTTTGTGGGTCAGCGCCATCCATTTGTGATGACAGGCTACCCGCCAAGGAAAGTCTTATGACACCTCCACTGCCTTTAGGCAGGGAAGGATGTCAATCCAATCCCCAGAAATATAACGCGACCACCTGCACCAGTTTTAATTACGATTCTCAAAACAGTGGCGCCCCTGATCTTTGTTGGGCGCGGACAGCCAACATCAAGATGGGTATCGGCATCAATTTTGAGCAGCAGATTACCTCGGACATTGGCGTCTTTCTTCGGGGGATGTACAACGATGGCCGCACCGAAGTCAATTCCTACACCTCGACCGATCGCTCCCTCCCTGTCCCTTGGAACTTTAATCAAGGGGGAGCGTTGGGGCCGCGAGCGAGACTTGGTTGGATTTGGGTGCTCCCAAGGTTGGATCTCCAAAACCCATGCGCAATATTTGGGGGTGGGCGGTATCGACGGCTTCATTGGTGACGGTGCGATCAAGCAAGCCTCAGAACACGGCGTCGATCTTTTTTATAGCTACAGTGTCTTGGATTAGTGCCGATTATCAGTTCATCGCAAACCCTGCCGACAGCGCCGATCGTGGCCCAGTCAACATCTATGGCCTTAGGGCCCACGTCGAATTTTAAAAAACTGGCGCCCTGGCGCCCTCCTCATCGAGTGAGGTGGTAGCACCCAGACCGACCTAAAGCGAGCAGCCAATTTCCCCACCAGATCAAAGCATTGAGCCATGACTAGGGCCCTTTGCTCACATCAAGTCGCTAACGGCACTCAGGGATCAAGGCCAGAATCCGCGGCCCTTAAAGGCAGGAAAGGAATCTCCACCCTTCAGGAAGGGGGGATTCAAAGTCGTCCTGCGAACTCAAGGGTATACCCCAAAATATTCTAGGATTTTTATCGTTGCATCGAAATCCATATTGGGAGAGGTGCCGGATTCAGGTCCACTGTGTTGGTGGCCTTCCCAGACATGATTCCCCCCTTTAACCCAAATCGTTCGGAACGGCGCCTTGCAACCTGTCCAGGTGGTCTCAATACTTGCACGATGAATGGGCTTAACCTGCGAATCCTGACAGCCTTCGGGGTCCCGCGCGATGGCTTCGGCATAGAGAGGAATATCCGCTGTAAAGGTATTACTGGATTGACCGTGCACTGCAGGATCGATCTGTGTCCAATAATCATGGCGATGGGCTAGGGCCTTTGGATTTAAAAAAAGCTGTCCATTGAGAGGCATCACGGAGTCGGCAGTGCCATGAATCATCAGGATAGGGATCGGTTCGACGGGCAGACAGATCTGATCGCTCGAGGTGCCGAATGCGGATACCGAACCAATGCCGAAATAAGCGCCTGAAACCAACCCAACCCCAGCCAAGTGATAAGTCTTAAGAGATTTACAAGCGAGGGCCATTGCAAATCCAGCCCCATCGGATTTTCCAATGGCAAAGATTCGTTCAAGGTTGACATGGGGGATATCTTTCCTACGCTGTATTTCGACCAGGATTTGCTCAATCAAGGCAAAATCATCAGGGGGATTCGACATCATCCATGGAAAAGCATTGATCCAGCTGTGGCCGTTCCGACTCGGATTGCCTTCAGGAAAGACGACGACTGCTGGGGCTGATGCAAGGCCGGTATAGTCTATAAATCCCGTCCCTCTTATATTGTGGAGTTCCTGTCCCCCGCCATGGAACGCAAGGATGAGGGGCAGACCTTTAGCATTGAGGTGGTCGGCGCACCCTGCCACGATGAAGCTGCGAAGGTTGCCTTCAACACGAATCGTCGAAGCATCCAGCCTTTGATTGATGGGATGATTGCAAGATGGGGCCGAGATCGAATGAGTCGGTGCGCAGGCTGACAAAAGGACCAGGCTAGTGAGCAGGACAATAGTCATCCATAACCTAGCCCTCTGATTCAAAAAAAAGATTAACTTCAAGGTGTCAAAGGAGTGTAAGGGCCGATGCTGACCCTCGTGGCTTAGAGTCATTCTCATAGCAGGACTTCCTATAGTGGAGTCGACGTCCATTTGGCGCGTTTCATCCATTGGTCGGTCGTCGTGGATGTTGGGTAGATGTCGATGGAATCAATTTCCAATCTAAACTCTCGGGCAAGCATCTTTTGAGTGCGCTTGCGCCAGCCCACATGACTCCCGCGCAGCCAGATGACTAAGCCGTGCTTCATGGCGTTAAATCGCAAGGCTCGTTGTTATCCAATGATGCGATGGGTGAGGTTTCTTTAAGGGTTACCCGCGTTGCTGGGCTCATCAGAACGCCGTTTACGTAAAATATCGGACACTCTCGTTTGAGTCGAGCCTGATAGGGGTAAAATGACGGGAATCTTATGTCCGATTTCAGTCTATCGCTGAAGAGCGGAACCAGTAAAAAAACAGGTATATCGGCGGGTATCCCTAAGGGTTAACGGTTCATGACACCATATAAAACAAAGGTTTAATTATCTGATGCTGTTGATGATCGACAATTACGACTCCTTTACCTACAACCTGGTTCAGTACTTTGCGGAACTAGGTGCGGAGGTCAAAGTCGTTAGAAATGACCAGATCGGGGTGGATGATATCGAGGCGATGAACCCCTCGAAGATCGTGATTTCCCCTGGGCCCTGTACCCCAAAGGAAGCAGGGATTTCGGTGGAGACCATTCGCCGTTATCAGGGGCGTTACCCCATACTGGGTGTCTGTTTGGGTCATCAGAGCATCGGCTACGCCTTCGGCGGCGAAATCATTCGTGCGAAGTCGATCATGCACGGAAAAACATCGATGGTTTTTCACCGTAACCTCGGTGTTTTCGAAGGCCTTGACAATCCTTTTCAGGCGACCCGCTACCATTCCTTGGTGATAGAGCAAGCGACTCTTCCCGATTGCCTCGAGGTCACAGCTTGGACAAAAGATCCTCAGGGGGGAGTGGAGGAAATTATGGGTGTTCGTCACAAGACGCTTGATATTGAAGGCGTTCAGTTCCATCCCGAATCCATTTTGACCCACCAGGGGCATGATCTTTTGGCTAATTTTTTGAGGCGGTAGTGGTTTCCTCTTTGGATGCTGTTGATGCGATGACTATCCCCAAGGTCCTTGAAATCCTCTTGGCAGGGGGCCACCTCTCCTCATCGCAGATGCGGCAGGTGATGCGCTTGATCATGTCGGGAGGAGCGACACCCGCGCAGATTGGCGGCTTTTTAATGGCCTTAAGGGCCAAAGGCGAAACGATTGAAGAAATCGTCGCCGCGGCGGAGGTGATCCGCGAAATGGCGACCCGGGTCTCTGTAACTCCAGATTATTTGGTCGATACCTGTGGCACCGGTGGCGATGGCGCTCATACCTTCAATATCAGTACCGCTGCGGCGTTCGTGGCCTCAGCTGCAGGCGCGAGGGTTGCAAAGCACGGCAGTCGTTCTGTCTCCAGTAGCTCAGGAAGCGCCGATGTTCTTGAGGCCGCAGGAGTTCATTTAGCGCTTAATCCCGATCAAGTTCGAGCATCCATCGACACGGTCGGCCTTGGCTTTCTCTTTGCTCAGCATCACCACAGTGCGATGCAGCAGGCCAGTCAGGTGCGCCGGGAACTGGGGGTTAGAACGATGTTTAATCTTCTAGGGCCCCTCACCAATCCTGCTGGCGCTCCTCACCAAGTCGTGGGTGTCTTTTCAAGTGATTGGGTTGAACCCTTGGCGCATGTCCTTAAAGCCTTGGGGAGCCATCATGTGCTGGTCGTTCATGCCGAGGACGGTCTTGATGAAATCAGTCTTGCCGCTCCCACCTTCGTGGCTGAACTCAAGGGTGGGGAAATTACGATGAGGACCTTAACACCGGAGTCCTTGGGTTTTGAACGGCAATCCCTTGAGTTATTGGCGGTGACGAGTTCTGCTGAGAGCCTTGCCATCATTCGTTCCGTTTTTGATGGCGCGAAGGGCCCTGCACGCGATATTGTCCTTCTGAATGCCGCAGCAGCCATTTATGTTTCAGGCATTGTTCCAAGCCTTGAGGCGGGCGTTGATAAGGCGAAGGCGGCGATTGATTCAGGCGCTGCCCTCAAGAAGCTTGAGGCGCTCATTTCATTCACCCGTGCCGCATCATCTTCCTGACCATGAACACAACCACCCCTGATATTCTCATCAAGATCCTCAACCGGAAGATCGAGGAGGTCCAAGAGCGGTCCCAAAAGGTTCCCTTAGAAGATCTTTATCACGAGGCTTTGAGCCAGGATGCCCCCAGGGGCTTTGTAAAAGCGATTGAAACCAAGATCCTCCTAGGTCTCCCGGCGGTGATTGCCGAGATTAAGAAGGCCTCCCCCAGCAAAGGCGTGATGCGCCCTGATTTTCATCCCGCCGATATCGCAAGATCCTATGCTGATCATGGTGCGGCGTGTCTTTCGGTGCTGACCGATCGTGATTTCTTTCAAGGGGCTGAGAC
Source organism: Methylococcus sp. (assembly GCA_040375885.1). Lineage (GTDB taxonomy): Bacteria > Pseudomonadota > Gammaproteobacteria > Methylococcales > Methylococcaceae > UBA6136. The sequence continues at coordinate 3,415 of JBEIRQ010000057.1, read as the reverse complement.
TTACCTTCAGGAAGCACGAGCGGCCACAAAACTTCCTGTGATCCGAAAGGATTTCATCATTGATGTCTATCAGGTGGCAGAAGCCCGCGCGATTGGGGCTGATTGTATTCTTTTGATTGTTGCAGCGCTCGATGATGACGCCTTGGAGACCTTGTCGGCGGCGGCACAAGCTCTTGGGATGGATGTTCTCATTGAGGTCCATGATCGGGCAGAACTCGAACGGGCATTAAGGCTCAATCTCCGGTTGATCGGAATCAATAACCGGAATCTTCGAACCTTTGATGTTCACCTAGACACCACGCTCGATCTTCTTGAAGCTATTCCGGATGACCGAATCGTGGTCACTGAGAGCGGTATTTTAGGTCCTGAGGATGTGGCCCTGATGCGTTCTCGTGAGGTCCATGCCTTTTTGGTGGGGGAAAGTTTTATGCGTGCCGAAGACCCTGGCGCTCGGCTGGCTGATCTATTTGGGTTCTAGTCCTTATCCCTTTGGTTCCTTCATCGAGGGTGGTTGGTTAAGTCCTTATTCGTTATGATGAAAGGCCATTGAGGCTCGTCAGGGATGGGCAGCCAGACACACATTGGTTCTTTGTTGATCGACATCTATAGGGGCCGTATTCTCGAATGGCAGCTTTTCTCAATTTACTTGAAAAAGTCCTGACCTGGTTCTTCTCTCTGGCCTTTGCCGCCATTTTGATCTATGGCTATATGCGCTGGAGCCACCACCGGGAGGTTGAGGCTGATCCTTGGTATCAGGCTCAGAAAAAAAATACCTTGGAAGCCTATCAGACGTTCCTTCGTCAGTGTCTTTCTTGTCCCCAGGAAGAGGCGGCTCGAACTGCACTTGCGGCCCTCCAACGAGAGGATGGCCTGATGAGTCAGCTGGCCCGCGACCACCTTCCGGAGCTTGGCGCCATCTCGCTTCCGGCGTTTTCCCTCGATGGCAAGCGGATTTTAGCAACCGGAGGCCGTGGGCCTGATTTTTGGGATGCTGAAACTGGGCATCGCGATTCCTTTGGCGATAAAACGTTCGCAAAAGAAGGAGGGCATCTCAGGGTCGATGCGCTTGATTATGCCCCCAACAGCCGCCGCATTGGCACCGGCCTCTCCGGTGTTGAAGGAGGGCGTTTGATGATGTGGGACCTCACGACGGAGGCGATGGTTGGCTCCCATGTCGTTGATGGCTATGACGTCAAGGCCGTCCTTTTTTCGTCTGATAGCAACTGGCTTGGTTGGCGAGGTGATGGGCCGGTTGGGGTCTGGAACGTCCAAAGTGGCAAATTCTTTAGAGGCAATCATGAGGGGGTTCAGTCGATCGCTTTTCTAGATGCAGGGGGTGGCGAGTTATTTTTTCTAACGTCCGGCGGTCGAGATCTCTGGGCCTGGGAGGCTTCCACTTTGACCCTGATTCGGGAATCGAGGATTGATAGTGACCGACCCCTTTTAGGCTTGAGTCATGATGGCCATATCGTGGTCTATACCGATGGGCGGGTACTGGAGGCTTATGAGACGGCGACGGCGACCCAAGTGGCCACCCTTCGAGATCTAGAGGGTGACATTCTGTCTTTTTGTAGAGATTCTGACACAGGGTATCTGGCGATCGGGACCCGGAGTGGCTTTCTTTATCTTTGGGATCCCAAGGGGTCGCCACTTCCAATAGGCCGTATTGCGGCCCATGCGGGGCCCATTGAAGTTCTGGCGTGTGGCGGCCAACACCGAGCCGTCTCAGTAGGCTGGGATGGCGCTAAAGTTTGGTCCCTTGAGAAAATCGCAGCCGGGAAGTCGTCTGATAACCCTAAAGAGGATCCTCAAAATACCCGCAAAAGCTCCCCGTCAGAGCGTTCTAGCCCTCGCCGAGAAAGTCATTGATTTTTTCCTTTCCTTCCCCTGTCCTTAAAGGGCAGTTGGGTGTCGGCCTTCTCCTTGGTTTAAGGCTGCCGATAGCTCAGGCGCACACCGGACTTCATGATCAGGCTGGCATTCTTTCAGGCCTACTGCACCCCTTGCTGGGTATCGACCATCTTTTCGCCATGTTAGCAGTGGGGATTCTGGCGAGTCGGGTCATGAGTACAATGGTTTGGCGCCTCCCGGCGATTTTCTTGACCTTGATGGTCCTTGGGGCATGCTCTGGGATGGCCTTGGGTCCCCTGCCTGGGGTCGAATCGATGATTGCTTTGTCGCTGCTGATTTTTGGGGGCCTCATGGCGAGTCGGTCCCGATCGATCTCACCACCCGTATTAATGAGCTTTGTGGGACTTTTTGGAGGCTTCCATGGCTATGCCCACGGTCTTGATATGATGAAAGGGGGGACCCCTATTGCTTTTGGCATCGGGTTTCTCATAGCCACAACAGCTCTTCATGGGTTTGGGATGGTCCTCGATCGGGCGCTTGGGAGATCTTTCATGATGCGCGCTATCGGTCTCATGGTGGGAGGTTCTGGTCTTTTCTTCTTGATGGAAGCGAGTCTTTCCTGAGTGCATGAGCTTTCCCTTTGCGCGAATCTTATCGAGCAACTCGAGGAGTTGGTCGATGAGGCTTCAGCGACCACCGTGGGTCGAGTTGATCTTAAGATTGGGGTTCTCTCAGGCGTTGAACCCCAGCTGATGGCCACCGCCTTTTCCATTGCCCAAGAGGGGACGATCGCTGAAAACGCCGCGCTTTTTATCGAGGTCACACAGCCGGTGATTCATTGCCATGACTGTGATCATGAGGGTGAGGTGAGCCCTCAAAACCTCCTTTGTCCCCACTGTGGGTCTGAGTCCACGGCATTGGTCAAAGGTCATGAACTTATCCTCGCCCGGGTGGAGCTCTTAGGTTCTCGGCGCGATGCTCGGGGTTGATCCACTAAGAGGAATTGTGATGTGTACTGATTGTGGCTGCCAAATTCGAGGTCAGAGGCACACCCTTGCCAAGCCTTCTAAGGCCAAAGATATGCTCCTCGGGCCTCCCGAGCGAGTCCTTCAGGGATTGCTTCAAAAGAATGATCAACAAGCGAATCTGAATCGTCAGCGGTTTGATCGCCATGGGGTTCTGGTCATCAATCTGATGTCATCGCCAGGTTCTGGAAAAACGGCGCTGCTGGAAGCGACACTCAAGATCCTCAAAGGAGAGCTCCGGATGGCGGTCATTGAGGGAGACCTTGAAACGGAGAATGATGCCGAACGAATCCGGGCACTCGGCGTCACGGCCTACCAGATCACGACAGGAACAGCCTGCCATCTCGATGCCCATCTGGTGGCACAGGCTCTTGATCATCTGCCACTAGAGGACCTTGACGTCCTTTTTATAGAGAACGTTGGGAACCTTGTCTGTCCAGCCAGCTTTGATCTTGGGCATCATCTCAATGTGACGCTCCTCTCGGTCACCGAAGGCGATGATAAGCCTCAAAAATATCCGGTCATGTTTCGGGCGGCAG
>JBEIRQ010000380.1:0-1972 GCA_040375885.1 Methylococcus sp. | reverse complement strand
TCCTCCCGGACCAGCATCGCATTACGATTACGGGCGTCCCGGTCACCATCAGCCCAACAGAATTCCGTTTACTCGAATTTCTCCTATCACACCCTGAAAGGGTTTACAGCCGAGCACAACTATTGGATCAGGTCTGGGGCCGACATACCTTCATTGAAGAGAGAACCGTGGACGTCCATATCAGACGCCTCAGGAAACTCTTGTCGGAGTTTGATCGGGAGAACCTGATCCAAACGGTTCGAGGCTTTGGTTATCGCTGCTCTGCCAACTACTAAGTTTTAAAGCGTCGACTTAGATCCCAGGATCTCTCCCTATCCCATCAAGAGCCTGACGCCCTCTTCATGGGACTTAGAAACTATCAGAATCTGCGATGAATCCAATCGCTTCATCGTCTCATCCTTCAGGATCTCACTTTTTCTTCCATCACCCTAAGAGGCTCTCATCATGAATAAGAAGGCTTTATTGATCGCCCTCGTGGCGGCCAGCACCCCGCTGGCCACTCAAGAGGTACTGGCAGAAGGCGCGCGCGATGCTATCAGCATTGTTGGCTCTTCAACGGTCTATCCTTTTTCAGCGGCTGTTGCAGAACAGTTCGGCAAGAAAGGGGCGTTTAAAACTCCAAAAGTGGAATCAACCGGTACCGGTGGTGGCATCAAGCTTTTCTGCGGCGGTGTTGGCATGCAGTATCCTGATATTGCAAACGCTTCAAGGGCGATGAAGAAGTCTGAATTTGAGGCTTGCCAGAAGGGTGGCGTGAGGGACATCACGGAAGTCAAGATTGGCTTTGACGGCATTGTCATCGCCCAATCCAAAAAGGCTAAAAACGAACTGGTTTTGACCCGTAAGGAAGTATTCCTTGCACTTGCAAAGCGCGTTCCTGATCCCAAGAGCCCTGAGGGTGGTGAACTGGTTGAGAACCCCTATAAAACCTGGAGCGAAATTAATCCATCGCTTCCAAAGACCAAAATTGAAGTCCTCGGCCCACCGCCAAGCTCCGGCACCCGTGATGCCTTTGCAGAGCTCGCTCTCGAAGGCGGGTGCCAGCAGATCCCTTGGATCAAGGCCAAAAAGGAAACCGATGATGCCTGGTTCAAAAATGTCTGCATGACCGTCCGTGAAGATGGCGCCTATATTGAAGCCGGCGAAAATGACAACTTGATTGTTCAGAAGCTTGAAGCCAATCCGAATGCTGCCGGCGTCTTTGGTTACAGCTACCTGACACTCAATGAAGACAAACTGAAGGCCTCCAAAATCGATGGCCGCGCACCGACTTATGAAGCGATTGCCGAAGGCAAGTACCCCATTTCACGCCCACTTTTTATCTATGTGAAGAAAGGGCATGTGGGTGTTGTGCCAGGGATTCAAGAGTATGTTGCGGAATTTACCAGCGAGAAGGCATCAGGTCCTGAAGGCTATCTCACCGACAAAGGTCTGATTGCTCTCCCGGATGCTGATCACAAGAAGTCAGCAGAACAGGCGAAGACCCTCCCCGCCATGGCCGCACCAGCCAAGTAAGCTAAGCGCCCTCAATAAGGGCTCTCAAGGATTGGTGTGCCACCAAGGCGGCACACCAATCCCTTTCAATCGTTTCTTGCCTTTTATTCTCTAAAGGCCATCTCAACCTAAAGTCCACCTTGAGGGTCATTGAGGCGCTCATCCCCCGCTTCACGAACACTCGACATCATCGGCTTCGATGGCTTTTAGTGATGACGATTTCCGCCCTCTTGCTTATGTTTAAGCTTCAATCATTCGATAGTGGACTGACCCTTAACCTCGAGCTACAAAAACCATGGGGTTTTAAGGTCAGCACCCCCTGTAGCAGGCGGCGCATCATTGATTCGATGATGGCAGGAGCTTATTGAAAAACTCCCTGGGGAAGTTCGGCACGGGAGAGGCCTAGGAAGAAAGCCTTAGGCTTTATTCTTCCTCAGGAACGTCCTGTTCAGGTTGTTCTTGTGGAGCGGCCTGAGTC
>JBEIRQ010000254.1:0-3063 GCA_040375885.1 Methylococcus sp. | reverse complement strand
TCAGGTATCGCTGGCAGGAGTGGATGGAGGGAGAGTTGCCCTCGATACCGACGTATTCTTCCTTCTGGCCACACGATGTCAGGGTTTCGATCGGGAGCTGCGTTGAGTGCTTCGCTGCAAATACGTTCGATTATTTTGGTCGATGGCAACCTGAAGCCTTGCGACTTGATCCAGCGCCTCACGATGGCCCGCTGCATAGCCGGCGCTAATCTTTCTAATCGGTCTCTATTGAGACACGCTCCATCAAGAATCGATTGGTAACGATCATCGATTGATTCTTCAAGCAGCTGCTCAGACGTGGCCACATGTTGCGCGCTCCTTGCGATAACGGATACCACTGCGGGCCAACGTTGTTGAATCAAAGGGAGGATGTCACGCCTTATTAAATTGCGATCGTAGCGTGTGTTCTGATTACTCAGATCTTCGATCCAAGGAATCCCTAATTCGGACCCGACCTTGACGATGTCCTCGCGAGAGACGCCTAAAAAGGGTCTTAAGAGATGTCCTTCGTGAAAAGAGGTTCTTAATGGCATGGCCGAGAGACCCTTGGGTCCAGCGCCTCTAAAGAGTTGTAAGAGAAACGTCTCGGCTTGATCATCTTGGTGCTGGGCTAAGAGTAAAACATCCTCTGGCTCCAGGATGGCGGCAAATGCCTCATAACGACAGTTTCGAGCCGTTTCTTCAGGGCTTTCGCCTTTAGCGTTCCGGGCATCTACCGATCTAATCACCAGTGGGACCTTGAGCTCCCGACAATATGATGAACAATGTTCACTCCATTGGTCAGCCATGTCATGGAGGCCATGATGAACATGAATCGCTTTGAGAGTGCTTTCGGGGATCGAGGGTCTAATGGCTGCTGCGAGCGTTAGGAGTAAGCTTGAATCGATACCACCGCTAAAAGCGACCCAATAGGTAGGGGCTTTGGGCCATCTCTTCAGCTGATCGAGAAGATAAGATGGCGTCAGAATGGACTGTGCGTTCAGAAGGGTCTTGATCAGCCTGGATTGGCTTCCTCAAAAACGCCATACGACATCAGTTTTTGATAGCGTTTTTCAAGCAGCGTCTCCAATGAAATCGCGTGCAATTCAGCCAGCGAGCGTGTTAGGGCGCTCGCCAGGGGTTCTGCAGTTTACTCACGGTCACGATGGCAACCGCCAAGGGGTTCAGGGATAATCTCATCGATCAATGAGAGTCCTAGAAGACGATCGGAGGTAATGCCCATAGCTTCAGCTGCAAGTTCAGCCTTATCGGCGCTTTTCCACAGAATCGAGGCACATCCTTCAGGTGAAATGACGGAATAAGTGCTGTATTGGAGCATCATGAGCCGATCACCCACCCCGATCGCCAAAGCGCCCCCTGAGCCACCTTCACCAATGACGGTGCAGATGATCGGGGTCTTGAGGGTGGCCATTTCAAAGAGATTACGTGCGATTGCTTCACTTTGACCGCGCTCTTCAGCATTAATGCCAGGATACGCCCCAGGGGTATCGATCAGGCAGATAATAGGCAGTCTAAAGCGTTCGGCGAGCTTCATGAGGCGCAGCGCCTTTCGGTAGCCTTCAGGGCGGGGCATCCCAAAATTACGGTAGATTTTATCCTTGGTGTCACGGCCTTTTTGATGGCCAATGATCATCACCGGGGTGCCTCCAAGCTTCGCTAGGCCACCGACGATAGCATGGTCATCGGCGAAAGTCCGATCACCGTGTAATTCGTGAAAGTCTTCGAAGATGAGTTCGATGTAATCAAGCGTATAGAGTCGCTGAGGATGACGTGAAAGTTGCGAAATCTGCCAGGCGGTCAAGGAGGTGAATACGGATTCCGTGAGTTTCCGGCTTTTTTCCTCAAGTTTTGCGATTTCTTCTGAGATGTTGATCTCATTGTCAAAACCAACACGCCGCAATTCATCGATTTTGGCCTGCATATCGGCAATGGGTTGTTCAAAATCAAGAAAATTCAGATCCATAGCCAGTCATTCTCATCACGCAAAGTGCATCATTTTAACACTTCTGTCAGAAATTCTAGAAGGCATTGGTGCGATCTGTCGTTGCTGGTCGGGTTGTAGACGGTCCCAAAGGATCGGTCATTTGCCCTAGGATTCGTGAAGGCATGCATCGTGTTGGAATAAAGATGCAATTGCCAGTCGGCACCTCGGTGCGTTAATTCGTGACCGAGCGTAACGGCATCTTCTGGCGTGGCCATCGGATCCTCAAAACCATGGAGGATCAATATCTTAGATCGAATCGGTGGGGTAGGGAGGCCCTGAGGCGGGTTAAAAAGGCCATGGAAACTGATGACGCCCCGTAGATCAGCTCCACTTCGTACCAAATCAAGAACACAGAGGCCTCCAAAGCAGAATCCGATGGCGGCCACCCGATCGACGTCGGTTTCAGGCTGTTCTCTCAAGACATCAAGTGCGGCCCAAAGGCGTTCTTTCAGTAGATTGCGATCATTGAGAAGGCCGTTCATAAGGGCCGAATTCTCTTCGGGCGTTTGGCCCACCTTGCCGCCGCCGTAGAGGTCAATGGCAAAGGCGGTATAACCCCATTGGGCCAATTGATCCGCCTTCCGACAGGCGAATTCATCGCGTCCGACCCATGTGTGAACGATCATGATCGCGGGTTTTGGTGTTGGATTCCCCGAAGGGATGGCTAGATAGCCCTCAAATGTAATGCCTTCGTGCTGATAATGAACGGTTCTATTGGCCAATGTCATGATGTTCTCGAAAGGGGTGATCGTGATGTTATAAAAAGTTCTGATAGAGCACTGATTCCTGGGGCTTCATGCCGTTGCTTGGTTTCTTTAAGGTCCTTATCTTGACGTCGATGGAGCGCTCATTGAAACTCTTCTAACACCTTTTATTTTTTTAAGCGACTCATCAGGATTTCTTAATCTATGTCAGTGCCACTCCCGCCAGGGGACCCCTTTTGGTTTCGATCCCTTGTTGAACGCGATCGCTTGTTGCCACCTTTAGGCCAGCGCCTCCTTGTCATCGGTCTCGGTGTGACTCTTCTCTCTTTGATTCTGACGATAGTCTATGGGTCTTTAGATCGCGTGCTCGCGATT
>JBEIRQ010000178.1:0-3906 GCA_040375885.1 Methylococcus sp. | reverse complement strand
CAAGGATATTAAAGCAAGAACAACGCCAATAAAAAAAGGCGATCAGAAGGGCTTTGAGGCCCCAAATCAGCGCTTCAGTTGCTCTAGAAGGAACGATTGTGCTTCGAAGGGGTGCGCCTCAGGGCGAACCCGCTCGTAGGTGCCATCCTCTTTCAACAGCCACGCCTGGGCATCATCTTTAAGATAAACCTCAAGGTCATCGCGCATCCGGTCAGCTAGTTTTTTGGGGGTAACGGGAAAGCAGGCTTCGACGCGGCGGAACATGTTGCGCGCCAGAAAATCAGCACTGGCCCCAAAGATTTCAGGCTCCCCGTCATTCTCGAAATAATAGACCCGACTGTGCTCAAGAAAACGCCCGATAATCGAGCGGACCTCAATATTTTCCGAGATTCCCGGCACCCCCGGACGAAGACAACAAATGCCGCGGACAATCAGTTTGATCTCAACCCCTGCCATTGAGGCTCGATAAAGAGCCTGTATCAGCAAAGGCTCCGCTACCGCATTGACTTTGACAATAATGCGCGCCGGCCTCCCCGCGAGGGCATGTTCTGTTTCGCGCTGAATTTTACGAATCAAACCCTGATGGAGAGTAAAAGGGGCCTGTAATAATTTATTAAGCCGACCTACCTTGCCAAGACTGGTCAGCTGAACAAAGACCTTACGGACATCTTCCCCTAAGGGCTGATCCGCACTAAAGAGGCCATAGTCGGTATAAAGACGGGCCGTCTTGAGATGGTAATTACCGGTACCGAGGTGCGTGTAATAGCGGAGGTGTCCATCCTCACGACGAAGGATCAACAGCATCTTGCCATGGGTCTTGTAGCCAACAATCCCATAGACCACCTGCACCCCGGCCTCTTGCAAACGATTGGCCAATGAAATATTCGCTTTTTCATCAAAACGGGCCCGAAGTTCGACGACGACGGTCACATCCCGTCCCGCCTTCGCCGCTCGCAATAGCGCATCAACAATTGGCGAATTGGCCCCCGTTCGATAAAGGGTCTGCTTAATCGCGACCACATTGGGATCCTCACCCGCCTGGCGAATTAATTCCACAACGGGCGCAAAACTCTCGTAAGGGTGATGGAGGAGAATGTCGCGCTTTCTGATGACCTCGAAAAGATCATGGCCACCAGCCATTTCAACGGGACCGCCTGGAGTGAATGCCGGATACTTCAATTCAGGGCGCTCAATCAGATCGTAGACTTCGCGAACTCGACTGAGGTTAACCGGACCATTGACCTTATAGAGCCGATCGAGGGTCAGACCAAATTGTCCCAGCAAGTAATCAATAATCTGTTTGGGGCAGTTATCCGCCACTTCGAGGCGGACTTCGTCGCCATAGTTACGACTACTGAGCTCGCCTTCAAGCGCTCTTAGAAGGTCATCGATTTCCTCCTCATCGAGATACATCTCACTGTTCCGGGTGACGCGGAACTGATAGAGATCCTTGACCTTGACCCCATGAAATAGCTCACCCACATAGGCATGAATGATCGAGGAGAGAAAGACAAAGTCACTGGCACCACTCCCGGTTGCTTCAGCGGGTAACTGGATAATTCTGGGTAATGACCGAGGCGCCTGGAGAATCGCTAGTTCAATCTCGCGGCCAAAGGCATCCTTTCCGGAGAGGGAAATAATGAAGTTGAGACTTTTATTGAGAATCCTTGGAAAGGGATGCGCTGGATCAAGACCAATCGGGCTCAAGATCGGCAGCAACTGCTCTTCGAAGAAGGTCTTCAGCCAATTCTGCTGGCGATCAGACCACTGACTGCGCCTTAGAAATCGGATCTCCTGCGCCTCAAGCTCTGGGAGCAGAATGTCATTGAGGACCCGATACTGCTCAAAAACCAAAGCATGCGCACTGGCCCCAATGGCGCTCAGCGTTTCCTGCGGTGTTAGGTTGTCAGGCTCCGTACGAGTCGCACCAAGATCTGCCCGCTGAATAAGGCCCGCAGCCCGGACCTCGAAGAATTCATCAAGATTTGAACAGGAAATACAAAGGAAATTGAGTCGCTCAAGGAGTGGCGTTCCGAGATCCTTGGCCTGCTCCAAAACCCGACGATTAAATTCGAGGAGACTCAGTTCCTGATTGATGTAAAGGTCACCTCGCCCAAGATCAATAGAACCCGCCAATTCCTCAGCATCTGAGAGCACAGAATCCTCAGGACCCGTTCGTAAAATGCCACCGATCATGTATTTTGCCGCGCGCACCATGCGGGTTGCCTTAGATTTCCCGAACCCCGGGATCTTGATGAGCTGCTCAATATCAGCGTTTGCTAGCTCTTCGACAGAAAAGATACCGCGCTCAGCGAGGATGGAGCGGGTTGTTTTACCGACGGCCTTGGTGGTTCTGGTTCTATGGGTGGTCACTATAGGGGTCTACTCTAAAAAATCCGCAATGGATCATGATAACCAAACCCGGGGCATCGGTGGGGGCTGATTGAGCGTCGAGGAGACCTTCAATTAGAATCTTTTTCTTATCCTTAAGGTTCGTCCTCTCCTCATAAGGCCCAGCATCAAATCCTCGGCGCGAGGGTTTAGGCCCATGGAACGGACTCAACCCGCCGATGCCTCGCCCTCCAATAATCCCAAAAAGGATCCATAACCCTCGGCCTCCATCTCAGCTTTTGGGATGAAGCGGATGGCTGCTGAATTAATACAATAACGCTTTCCGGTTGGCATCGGACCATCATCAAAGACATGGCCTAGATGAGAATCTGCATGCTTGCTGCGGACTTCTGTTCTGACCCTTAGGAGCGATCGATCGACGTTCATCACAATATTTTTTTCCTCGACGGGGCGCGTAAAACTCGGCCAGCCCGTTCCAGAATCAAACTTATCCAGAGACATAAACAAGGGTTCACCAGATACGACATCGACATAGATCCCCTCCTCATGGTGATTCCAGTAGGGATTATGGAACGGTCTTTCCGTACCCTCCCCTTGGGTCACATGAAACTGCTCTTCCGAGAGCATTCTTTTAAGTTCTTCGGGGGTTGGCTTTTTAAAACAGGATCCATCGAACGACATCTAAAGACTCTCCCTCTTTAACCATATTATTAAGCTTCAAGGCACCCTAGGAAGACCTAAGGGATATCCAAAAGTTCTCAGGTTACTTACCCGCGCTTCTTAATCGTAGGTCACATTGACCCCGCCGATCCCAGTAAATCCGAGTGCCCCATAGCCCCATACCTGCTGGTATTGCTTGTTGAGAAGATTATCAAGGCGTGCAAACAGGGTGATGTTCTGGGTCACCTCATAGTTCCCTGAGACATTGACCAGAACGTAGCCTGGCACATTGACCACCGCACCATTCACATCAAAGGAACTTCGGTTGCCAACCACTAGCACATTCAGATGGGTCGTCAGGTCAGGGAGAATATGATAATCAATGTCGAAATTACCTTTATTCTTTGGCCTTAGGAGCAACGCGTCATTCGTTTGTTGACCCGTGGTTGGATTATAGAGCCCATGCGTTTGATCAAACGTGTAGTTCGCCCTCACAGCGAGGACATCCCAGGGCTTCCATTCCAAGAAACTTTCAATCCCGCGGGCAACAGCCGAACTGACATTTTCGACATTGCCAAGACCGCCGTTAGCACTCGGATCCCACTGGATCAAGTTGCTGAATCGGTTGTCAAAATAGAGGACGCCTCCTGTGACCTTTTTATCCAAAAGATCCTGTTCAAGCCCTGCATCCCAGTTAAGACTGGTCTCAGGGTTTAAATCGGGATTTCCATAACAGGCCTTATTAAGCTCACACAGGGAGGGGGGCCTAAATGCCGTACCCACATTCGCCTTTAACCGTTGCTGAAGCTCTGGCACCTCGACACTCTGGTTATACCGCCAAGTAAGGTGACTGCCATAAAGACTATTATCATCGAGCCGCCCCCCAAGCGTGGT
>JBEIRQ010000206.1:0-3489 GCA_040375885.1 Methylococcus sp. | reverse complement strand
TGAAGTCGCTCACGGATCTCTAGGGGATCACTCATAGCGGTTTCATGATCAGGAAGAATCAGCGTCGTACTAAAAAGAGGCTCTCCTATCTCCAAAACGATCGCTTCAGTGATAGGGTCGTCCGGCAATCGAATTCCAATCGTTCTGTTCTTTGAGTGTTGGAGTCGCTTGGGAGTTTCCTTGGTCGCCTCAAGAATAAAGGTGAAGGGGCCTGGAGTCATCGATTTGATGAGTCTGAAGGCTTCATTATTGATCTTGGCAAACGTGGATATTTCAGAAATATCCCGGCAAATCAGAGTGAAATTGTGATCTTCACCCAATCGCCTAATCCTTCGGATCCGCTCAAGGCCCTCCTTGTTATCTATTCGGCATCCAAGCGCGTAAGAGGAGTCGGTGGGATAGATAATGATCCCCCCCTTCAAAAGAATTTCCGCGGTTCGTTTGATGAGCCGACTTTGGGGGTTTTGGGAATGAATCTCGAAATACTGTGACATGGCGTCATTCTACTCTGAATCGTTCGGCCATTTTTTTAGCGACGTTGTTCCTCAGATAAAGGGGCAACACCGACTCGGGTGGAACCCCCTCCCCATGGGCTAGAACTATTGCGCCCAACTGTGCGATCGCTGAAGCTCTCGGGAAGGGCTGGGGTTCCGTGATGATTTTGCGGTTCTGGGTCTTCGATGTGAGGAGGTCACGATAAGTTGCCCATCCGGTACCGACCGCCAACAGGTCCTCGCCATCAGGGATCAGGACATCCTCTGGACGAATCACTTGATCCTCAATGAGGGCATGAAGGGATTCATCTGTTTGACGGCGATAAACGCCCCAGTAGATTTCTTCCATACGGGCATCAATGGCCACAGCGGCAAGCTCATGCGTTTTCTTACTGAAGGCCGCAAACGCCATCGCCTTCAAGGTGGATATGGGCGCCACTTGAAGACCAAGACCAAATGCGAGTCCCTGTGCGACCCCTGCGGCGATCCGAATGCCGGTGAAAGAACCTGGCCCCGCGCCAAAAGCAATCCCATCTAATGCATTTAGATTGAGATCAGCTTCATCCAAAACCGATTGAACCATGCTGAGAATCAGCTGATTATGCTGCCTAGGGGCAATCTCAAATCGTTCGATCAACTGATGATCTAGAAGCAGTGCGGCTGAACAGGCCTCCGTCGCGGTATCGATGGCTAAAAGATTCATGAATGAGAGACCGGCCCTGCCTCTAAAAAAAAGCGCTGAATATCGCGAATATCGTGGCTGCTTGGGATCGGTGGCAAACTATCAATGAATCGCTTTCCATAAGGTTTTGAGCGAAGTCTTGGATCACAAAGAACCAACACACCACGGTCTTGGTGATCGCGAATCAAGCGTCCAACACCCTGCTTTAACATGATAATAGCCTGTGGGAGCTGGTGTGACATGAAGGGATTCATTCCCTGATCTCTGAGCGATGACAGTTTGGCATTGAGCACCGGATCACTGGGTGATGCGAAGGGGAGTTTATCGATGATGACACAAGAAAGGGCCGAGCCTTGTACATCCACCCCTTCCCAAAAGGTGGACGTACCGAGGAGGACCCCATGTTCAGACCGCTTAAAAGCCTCTAAGAGCAGCGCCTTAGGCTGCTGCCCTTGGATAAACAGTGGGTAATCAATCTGGCGCGCAATCAACCGGGCTGCTTGACCTAAGGCGTGATGCGAAGTGAAAAGCAAAAAGGCTCTTCCGGCACTGGCCTTAAGAACTGGAATGGCCGCGTTGATCACCGCCTCAATGTACCGCTGATCATTTGGATCTGGTAGGCCCTCTGGAAGATAGAGGAGGCTATTTTGGCGATAATCAAAAGGACTCTCCCACGATTTTGAAATCGATTCAGTAATCCCAAGCTCCCGATGAAAATGAGCGAAGTCGCCATCAACCGTTAAGGTCGCCGAAGTGAAGATCCAGGCTGTCGGTCTAGCCGCCCTTAACGCTTTGAACTCTGCTGAAATATCGATGGGCGTTCGGTTCAGTGAGAAACCATTTTTACGAGTTTCAAACCAAATGACATGCCCTAACGCCGTTTGGTCCAAAACATCGTGAAGCCGGCCGATGAGATCAGTGATTCTTTGAAAACACGTTTCAAGACCTTTGCCGCGAACAATCAAAGGCTTCAGTGTCTCTTTAAGATCAGCCAGTTGTTCCTGAAGGGCCTTCAAGTTCTCAACCACATCGGGCCGCTGAGAGACGCTTTGAAAGGGCTGCCGAAGGCCATCAACCCCGAGACACAACCTAAAATCATCGACCGCCCGATCAAGAAAAGCCGCTTGCTCTAGAAGTTCAGCGACATCAGGCGCTTCCCGGCCTTGCTCAACCGCAAGATCACTGACCCATTCCTTCAGCTGACGCGAACTCAACCGTAGACCTAGAAACTGGGCCGCGGATTCTTGGAATTGATGGGCTTCATCCACCACGATCGCTTCCATCTCAGGGAAAAGCTCCCCCTGCCCTTCCTGGCGAATCGTCCAATCGGCCCATAAGAGGTGATGATTGACGACTAAAAGATCGGCTTCACGCGCCAGTGATCTTGCTCTTAAAAGAAAACACTCATTGGCTTTAGGGCATTCAGACCCAAGGCAGTTATCGACCGTCGACGTCGCCTGGGACCAGAGCGGTGACTGCTCAGGCACATCCTGCACTTCTGCAATATCGCCGGTGCGTGTCACTTTGGCCCAACGTCTGATCGTTTCAAGATGGCGGGCATCAAGGAGACCCATGCCCCCTTTAAAACCAAGATGGTTCTCCACTCGGTATAGACAGAGGTAATTACTGCGTCCTTTCAATAGGGCGATACGGAGTGAGGTCCCTAATGCCTTTCGAACTGCCGGAAGGTCTTTCTTAAAAAGCTGATCTTGCAACGTCTTGGTGGCTGTTGAGATCAGGGTTTTCTTGCCAGCCAAAAGAGCGGGAACCAGATAGGCCAGCGTTTTTCCGGTGCCAGTGCCTGCTTCTGCAACCAGAACACCCCCCATTTGAATAGCTGATTCAACGCATTCAGCCATCTCCACTTGGCCGGCCCGAGATTGGAAGCCAGAAAGAGACTTTGAGAGCGCCCCTTGAGGGCTAAAGAGCTCAGAAATAGGGATGTTCACCAGGTTTTTGCTGCCGCTTCTGAGGCCCCTTGAACGTCGCCCTTTTGCCGCCTCGCCTCAGCAATAATGATCCAATTGCTCTGAATCAATTCCACTTGATTTTTGGCCATGGCATTTGATTTCTTAGCGAGGTCTTCCGCAAGTCCTGGTTGCCGCTCACGGAGCCTAACCTCGGCGAGTACATGCCAAAGTTCGGCATTCTTTGGCTGTATCCGAATCGCACGCTCCAATTGAGCCGCTGCATTTTTATAGTTATGGCCTTTAAAACTGTCTTCAATATCTGCTTCAAGAGCGGCGACGGCGGGCGGTACTTGAAGCGTGAAGAATTTTTTGATTTCCGGCGGTTTTAATGGGCTATTTGGGT
>JBEIRQ010000219.1:0-3367 GCA_040375885.1 Methylococcus sp. | reverse complement strand
TGCGGGATGAGGGTGACATCTTAAGGCGAGGAAATGTACCCTATGACAACCTCATGCGGAGCCTTATCCCGGGGGTCTGAGTCCTCCTTTGAACGTCCTTTTTGCACTTAATATTTGAGGAGGTTTTTTTGTGCGAGGGGTGGCTGAATTTTGTCTACAAAATGAAGTCCTAGATCGGGGGCTTATAGGTCTTATGGATGGCCGAGACATTAAGATCCCCATGAGCCTTCGGGGAAAAAAGCTATTTAAAGTGGACCTTTGCTCCAGAGGATGAGGGTCTTTAAAGAGCGAGGGAAAGGGTGGGCGCAACGATGCAATAAGAGTGAATCAGGCGTGATCCCCTGATGATTTATTATGATGAAATAAAAAGATTGTGGAAATGAAATAGATCAGACGTTAGCCAACGCGGTTTCCCATAATAATTACAACAACGAGCCCCATGCTGACCATGACGACATTGAGTCTACCTCTCAAGGACGTATCCCCCTCTCAGTGGAGGAGATTGAGATTTCTTGGAGTGCTTTCGCTGCTGGGTCTCATCGGCCTTCTTTGTCCGGTTGACGAACTTCTCGCCCATGAGCGTTGGATTTTGACGCCAGAACAAATTGAGGAATGGGGAGCGAAGCCGACGCCCAGTCTTTGGAGCCAATGGTCGTTTCTGAATGGCGCCATGATCATGGGGTTCGTGATCTTCACCATTGGCTGGATTCGCTTAGGATTTACCGGGGCCAGGGAGTTGTTTCCTGATCTCCAGGCGCGATTGGGTTCTTATGGTGACTTGGTGGCCCCAGCCTTGAGGTTTTGCCTTGCTTGGGTGCTTATTTCCTCGGCCTTTGGGCTTGAGCCACGCTATGGGGTCGAGCGTTTAGCCTCCCCGACGCTGTTCGCGCCTGATTTGGAATTGGCCTCCATTCCTTTGGGCGTCACGGCACTCAGATGGTTTGAATTGGTTGTCGGGCTTGGTTTTTTGCTCGGGATCTATGTTCGTATCTGTGCCATCGGTCTCTTATTGCTGACCCTTATAGGGACGATTCTGTTCCAGTCATCCATTTATGCTTATGGGGGAGCGCTGGTCGGTGTTGGGCTTTATCTTCTGTTTCAAGGGCCTGGGAGCTATTTTTTACCTCTACCCAGCCACCCCAATTTTATCGATATCCAGTCGGCCTTAGCCAAGGTCCCAAGGCAGCGGGCACAGGCCCTGATGCGGGTGCTGACGGGCGTCAATATTTTCTATTTGGCCGTTGTTTTTAAGGTCTTCCAGCCTAATCTCGCGATTGCCATCCTCACGATTCATGAAATTCATCTTTTGGGGATGTCGCCGGAAACCACGACCCTTTTGATGACCCTCGTGGAATTCACTTCTGGAATACTGATTATTGCAGGCATTTTGCTTAGACCACTGTCGCTCTTTTTTCTCTTTTCCTTTCTGTTATTTGCCGCTCTACTCCCCGAGAGCTGGATGGCGCATGCGCTCTTTTACGGCGTCATGCTTTCTTTTTTATTCAACGGTGCGGGACATTTCTCCATGCCAGAAGCGAACGATAAAACAGCCAACATTGTGATCGTGGGCGGCACCGTGGCCGCTATTCACGCCGCTATGAAAATAGAACGACTCATTGGTCAATACACGAATGTCAACTTGACCTTGATTCACGATCAACCCAACGTCTTGTTCTATCCTCTGTTGCCTGAAGTGATTGGTGGCACGATGCAGCCGGGCAATGCCGTGAACCCCATTCGGCGAATTGTCCCTAATACCAAAGTGATCTTGGGTGATGTCCTTGACATCAAAACGAGGGAGAAGGTTGTCAACGTCAACAGCCAGGACGAGAAGCTACTGTCGATCCCCTATGATCAACTCATTCTCGCTTTATTCCTTGTTCCTAATCTCAACCGCTACCCAGGATTGATGGCCCATGCGTGTCCCATCAACTCGGTGGGCGATGCCTTATATATTCGAAAACAAATTATGGATCGGGTTGAAGCGGCGGAGCTTGAGACGAGCCCTCAAAAGCGTGATCGTCTGTTGACCTTTGCCGTCATCGGTTCTGGGCAAAGAGCTTGTGCCTCTGCAGAAGAAATCACCCAGATGCTTGAAACCGCGAAGCCCTCTTACAGCGTGTTACGGGATCATGGCTGGAATGTGCATTTATATGAGGACATCAAGGTGCCCTTCAGCGATTTCGAGGCGGAGATTAAAGGCCGCCGTGATCGGAGATTGATCGATGCGGGTGTTCAGTTATTTCCGGATCTCGAAGTAAGCGCGATTACCCAAGACAATGTGGTCTTTACCAACGGAACAAGGCAGCCGGTTGGTTTGGTCGTCAACAGCTGTTTTATGATGCCGAAAATCTTAATGGATGGCGGCTTATTGAGTTGGCCGCCTGAGACGAGTTCCGACCTGAGGCTCGAGGGCTGGGACAATATCTGGGCGGCCGTCGCTCCCCCTGAACAGAGACAAGGGGAGGGCCAAAGACCGCGCTACTTGACCACTTCAGATTGGATGGACCTTGGGAGAGCTGTTGGCCAAAATGCGTGGGCCTTGTCCCAGGGCTATGAATCTCAATCCTTTACATTCAAAAAACGACTGGTTCTTGCGTTCAATATGGGGCGGCACTCCTTAGCCAAAACCTATGGCTGGCTGCTGAGTGGCTTACCAGCGTGGTTCTTATCCCGGATGACCAATCTTGCGACGATGCCGGGTCTTGAGCGTAATCTTCGCATTTTGATTGATTGGACCCTCGATGTGCCCTTTAGGGCGGATATTGCTGTCTTAGCCCCAGAGGTGACGACCAAGCTCCAGAAGCAGCATTATGAAGTAGGCGATGAGGTGATCCGGCAGGGTGAGCAGGGTGATACCGCCTACATTATTCAATCAGGGCAGGTAGCAATCATTAAAGGCGGTAAAAAAATTGGGGAATTGGGGGCAGGCGATTTCTTTGGTGAGATGGCCCTGGTGACGAACGCTAAAAGAAATGCGACCGTTCGTTGTTTGACGCCCTGTGAAATAACCGTCCTCGGCAAAGAGGATTTCCAGGCGCTTTCAGCAGGATCGAGCCTGATGGCGCAGGCGATTAAGCGCCAAATAGAAGAGCGCATCACCCCCAAAAAAGTAAAAACACCCCCCAAGGAGACGCTCCTGAAATCTTCCTGAGGCCGAAAAATGGCCCCACTCAGACACCACTTCCTGAAGTCCTCTGGTTGTTAAGGGGCTCTTGATGGCTCAAAGAGGGCGCGGTCTCTCGTCTAGAGGGCCTGGCTTCAAGGGGTCTTGCAATTTAGAGGATTAAGGCCAAACATGGCCATGTAGATAAAAGAAAGTAGTCGCTCTTGAAGTGATCTACATAACATCGGCAGGGAGATGTCC